>NZ_JAFLXH010000025.1:0-96042 GCF_019891515.1 Pseudomonas sp. Wu6
CGATCGGTGTGAGGGGTTGTTGGGTGGTTGATCGTTCCCACGCTCCGCGTGGTAACGCCTCCTGGGACGCTCCGCGTCCCGCTTGAGTGGCGGTGACGCAGAGCGTCACGGGCTGCATACCCACGCAGAGCGTGGGCACGATCGGTGTGAGGGGTTGTTGGGTGGTTGATCGTTCCCACGCTCCGCGTGGTAACGCCTCCTGGGACGCTCCGCGTCCCGCTTGAGTGGCGGTGACGCAGAGCGTCACGGCTGCATACCCACGCAGAGCGTGGGCACGATCAGAGTGAGGGGTTGCTGGGTGGTTGATCGTTCCCCACGCTCCGCGTGGTAACGCCTCCCGGGACGCTCCGCGTCCCGCTTGAGTATTGATCTTCAGGACCAGTGTTGTATCTCGATCAATCCTTCCATACCGGCATAATTGCGAGCACTTGAGTACCGCCAGTGTTCTGCCAGGTCCACGTAACCCCGTTTCACAGGGTTGTGGTGGATGTAATCGAGCTTCTGGCGCATTACGGTCTCGCTGTACACCAATTCTGCATGTGAACCTTCCTGCCACAGTTGATAAACCCGATCGGACTTGTGTGCGCGTTTGCTGAAACGCAGGCGTTGTAAAACACGTTCGGCGCCTTTGTCTTGCAGATCATTGATTAGGGTGCGGGCGGTGTAGGATTTGAATTGGCTGATACATTTATCCAAGTCAGGCGCTTGAGCAATGAAGTGCAGGTGATTTTCCAGGATGACGTAGCCAAACAGACTTAAAGCGTGATGACGCTGTTGATATCGCCAGCAATCTAAAAGGCGCTCTACCAGGTAACTGCGGGTGAAGAGTGGCAGCCACTCCATGACTGTACAGGTCAGGAAATGCGGCTTTTCGGGTTCGGTGATGACGTAGCGGCTTCTACCCACGTGTTCATCCTTGACTTCGAGTGGACGCAGAGCGTCCGGGGAAGCGTTCCCACGCGGAGCGTGGGAACGATCGGAGTGAAGGGTTACTGGGCGTAGATGTGTACGACGAAGTGCTGGCCTGAGGCTGTCAGTTCATAGACTTTGTCGTAGACCCTCAGCGTCCTCGATGGCTCGCGGATGGTGTCGCCGACCTTTGCGTATTTCCTGAACTCGTCCCAGTCGATAACGGTGGTGCTGGTAGTGTTGTCGCCTTGCACCAGGCTATTGACGTTGCTTTGATATTCCATGATTGAGCTCTCCATTGGATTTGCAGCCGACTATTCGGCAGGCAATAAACCCGGAAGGTGGCAGTGATCGCTGCGTTTTCCTTGCGGGTTCCAAGAGGCTAGACAATGAAATTCGAGTGCGCTGCTGTCAGAAATATCAAAAAACAGACTCGGCAATCGGCCAGCACGCACCGTTCTGATTTCTACTTCAAGCGTTCATCACTTCCCTGATGTCGGCCGCCAATTCTCTTACACGCTCTTCTTCGGTATCCCACGCACACATGAAGCGCGCGCCGCCTTTGCCGATGAAGGTGTAGAAGCGCCAGCCCTTGGCCGTCAAGGCTGCGATAGCCGGTTCCGAGAGTTGCAGGAACACGCCGTTGGCCTGCACCGGGAACATCAGTTCCACGCCGGGAATGTCCGCCACCAGGCTGCTGAGCAATTGCGCGCAGTGGTTGGCGTGGCGAGCATGCTTGAGCCAGGCGTCGTTTTCGAGCAGGCCCACCCATGGCGCGGACAGGAAGCGCATTTTCGACGCGAGCTGGCCGGCCTGTTTGCAGCGGTAGTCGAAGTCTTCGGCCAGCTTATGGTTGAAGAACAGGATCGCTTCGCCCACCGCCATGCCGTTCTTGGTGCCGCCGAAGCACAGCACGTCCACGCCGGCCTTCCAGGTCAGGTCGGCCGGTGAGCAGCCCAGAAACGCACAGGCGTTGGAGAAGCGCGCGCCGTCCATGTGCAGGTTCAGGCCCAGCTCTTTGCAGGTGGCGCTGATGGCGCGGATTTCTTCCGGGGTGTAGACGCTGCCGACTTCGGTGGCCTGGGTGAGGGTGACCACGCGCGGTTTCGGGTAGTGAATGTCCTGGCGCTTGAGGGCGATTTCGCGGATCGACTCCGGCGTCAGCTTGCCGTTTTCGGTGCGTGCAGTGAGCAGCTTGGAGCCGTTGGAGAAAAACTCCGGCGCGCCGCACTCATCGGTCTCGACGTGGGCGGTTTCCGAGCAAATCACGCTATGGTAGCTCTGGCACAGCGAAGACAGCGCCAGGGAGTTGGCGGCGGTGCCGTTGAAGGCGAAGAACACTTCGCAGTCGGTTTCGAACAGATTGCGGAAACCGTCGGCGGCGCGGTGGGTCCACTCATCATCGCCATAGGCACGTTGATGGCCCTGGTTGGCTTGTTCCATGGCGGCCCAGGCTTCCGGGCAGATGCCGGAATAGTTGTCGCTGGCGAATTGTTGGCTCTTGTCGGTCATGGCCCATTCCTGTGGTCGATGTTGGTGCGCACTTTAACCAAGATTGGGAGGGCGGCGCACGCACTGTAAATGCAAAGTCGGTGGGGAATTATGCACGGTACTGACACCTTGCCTGTCGGACATGTCCGAGATGGCGCTTTGGACCTGCTCAAGTGGCTGGCGCTGCTGAGCATGGTGCTGGATCACCTGCGCTATGTGGGCCTGAGCCTCGATGGCTTGTATGTGCCCGGGCGCCTGGCGTTCCCATGGTTTTGCCTGGCGATTGCGGCGAATCTGCATCGGGCTCGAAACGCCCCGGTGACCGGCCACTGGCGCTACTTGGGTTGGTTGTTGCTGTTCAGCGTGATCAGCGAAGTGCCGTATCGGATGTTCATCGAGGATGCCGATACCTTGAACGTATTGCCGACCCTGGCGCTGGGCCTGCTGGTTGCCCGAGGATGGCAGCACAAGGCGGTGGTTGATCGAGGATTGGCGCTGATCGCTCTCACAATAGCGGCCGTGTTTTCAACCCAGCTGATGTTCGGTTTCTTTGGTGTATTGCTGCCGTTGGCGATGCTGCTGGTGTTTCGCCGGCCCTGGTATTTCAGCGTGGTGCCGGGTTTGGTCTGCGTCGCCGCCAATCAATGGCAGATTCTGCTCAATAGCGGCAGCCTGGTGGCGATGCTTGGGTTGGCGACGTGTCTGGTTGCGCCGCTGGCAGGATTGGTCTTATTGCGACACGCCAGAAACGTCTCTCCACCGGCCATGCGCCGTTGGGCCTATGCCCTCTATCCAATGCACTTTCTCCTGCTGCTCCTCGTCCGCAAACTCATCGCCTAACCCATGTAGGAGCGAGCTTGCTCGCGAAAAACGTCAACGATAACGCGCGCTGCCTGATTGAGCGTGGCGCCCTCAGGTTTTTCGCGAGCAAGCTCGCTCCTACAGTTTGTCGGCCCTCAGTTAGCATTTGCTCAGGCCATGTCGTAAACGCACCTTTGCGTGGCGTGCGCAGGCATTTGGCCCGCACGCGCCAGCCCTACCATCGCATCAAAGGGCCCTGCGAGGGCCTCAACAATACGAAAGGCTGGGAGAGACGCGATGTTCAGCAAACAAGACCAGATCCAGGGATATGACGACGCACTGCTGGCGGCGATGAATGCCGAGGAGCAGCGTCAGGAAGACCATATCGAGCTGATCGCGTCGGAGAACTACACCAGCAAACGTGTGATGGAAGCGCAAGGCAGCGGCCTCACCAACAAATACGCCGAAGGTTACCCGGGCAAGCGTTACTACGGTGGCTGCGAGCATGTGGACAAGGTCGAGGCCCTGGCCATCGAGCGTGCCAAGCAACTGTTCGGTGCCGATTACGCCAACGTGCAACCGCACTCCGGTTCGTCCGCCAACAGCGCGGTGTACCTGGCGCTGATCAATGCCGGCGACACGATCCTGGGCATGAGCCTGGCCCACGGCGGCCACCTGACTCACGGCGCCAAAGTGTCGTCCTCGGGCAAGCTGTACAACGCGGTGCAATACGGCATCAACACCGACACCGGCCTGATCGACTACGACGAAGTCGAGCGCCTGGCCGTGGAGCACCAGCCGAAAATGGTCGTGGCCGGTTTCTCCGCCTACTCCAAGACCCTGGATTTCCCACGCTTCCGTCAGATTGCCGACAAGGTGGGCGCGCTGTTGTTCGTCGACATGGCCCACGTCGCCGGCCTGGTTGCCGCCGGTCTGTACCCGAACCCGCTGCCCTACGCCGACGTGGTCACCACCACCACCCATAAGACCCTGCGCGGTCCGCGTGGCGGCCTGATCCTGGCTAAGGCCAACGAAGCCATCGAGAAAAAACTCAACGCTGCCGTATTCCCCGGCGCCCAGGGCGGCCCGCTGATGCATGTGATCGCCGGCAAGGCGGTGTGCTTCAAGGAAGCGCTGGAGCCCGGCTTCAAGGCGTATCAGCAGCAGGTGATCGACAACGCCCAGGCGATGGCCGAGGTGTTCATCAAGCGCGGCTACGACGTGGTCTCCGGTGGCACCGATAACCATTTGTTCCTGGTCAGCCTGATCCGTCAGGGCCTCACCGGCAAAGAGGCGGACGCCGCCCTCGGTCGCGCCCACATCACCGTCAACAAGAACGCCGTGCCCAATGACCCGCAGTCGCCCTTCGTGACCTCGGGCCTGCGTATCGGCACCCCGGCGGTGACCACCCGTGGTTTCAAGGTGCCGCAGTGCGTCGAGTTGGCTGGTTGGATCTGCGACATCCTCGACAACCTCGGCGACGCCGACGTCGAGGCCAACGTGGCCAAGCACGTGTCTGCCCTGTGCGCTGATTTCCCGGTTTATCGCTGAGCGCGGTTTTGGAGTAATGACTATGCAACGCTACTCAGGCTTCGGCCTCTTCAAGCACTCCCTCAGCCATCACGAAAACTGGCAGAAGATGTGGCGCACGCCGACCCCGAAAAAGGTCTACGACGTGGTCATCGTCGGCGGCGGCGGGCATGGTCTGGCGACCGCCTACTACCTGGCTAAAGAGCACGGCATCACCAATGTGGCCGTGGTCGAGAAAGGTTGGCTGGGCGGCGGTAACACCGCGCGCAACACCACCATCGTGCGTTCCAACTACCTGTGGGACGAGTCGGCGCACCTGTACGAACACGCGATGAAACTCTGGGAAGGTTTGTCCCAGGACCTGAACTACAACGTGATGTTCTCCCAGCGCGGCGTGTACAACCTGTGTCACACCCTGCAGGACATCCGTGATTCCGAGCGTCGCGTCAGCGCCAACCGCCTCAACGGCGTGGACGGCGAACTGCTCAATGCCAAGCAGGTGGCCGACGAGATTCCGTACCTGGACTGCTCGAAGAACACCCGCTACCCGGTGCTCGGCGCCACTGTGCAACGTCGCGGCGGCGTGGCCCGTCACGATGCCGTGGCCTGGGGCTTTGCCCGCGCCGCCGACGCACTCGGCGTGGACTTGATCCAGCAGACCGAAGTAATCGGCTTTCGCAAGGAAAACGGCGTGTGCATCGGCGTGGAAACCAACAAGGGCTTTATCGGCGCCAAGCGCGTCGGTGTGGTGACCGCCGGTAACTCCGGGCACATGGCTTCGCTGGCCGGTTTCCGCCTGCCGATCGAATCCCATCCACTGCAAGCACTGGTATCGGAGCCGATCAAGCCGATTATCGACAGCGTGATCATGTCCAACGCCGTGCACGGTTACATCAGCCAGTCCGACAAGGGCGACCTGGTGATCGGCGCCGGTATCGACGGCTACAACGGCTACGGCCAGCGCGGCTCGTACCCGGTGATCGAACACACCATCCAGGCCATCGTCGAGATGTTCCCGGTGCTCTCACGCGTGCGCATGAACCGCCAGTGGGGCGGCATCGTCGACACCACGCCGGACGCGTGCCCGATCATCTCCAAGACCCCGGTCCCGAACATGTTCTTCAACTGCGGGTGGGGCACCGGTGGCTTCAAGGCCACGCCGGGCTCAGGCAACGTGTTTGCCGCGAGCCTGGCCAAGGGTGAAATGCACCCGCTGGCCGCACCTTTCTCCATCGACCGTTTCCACAACGGTGCGCTGATCGACGAACACGGCGCTGCGGCCGTCGCCCACTAACAGGAGAACCACCTCATGTTGCATATCTTCTGTCCTCACTGTGGCGAACTGCGCTCCGAAGAGGAATTCCACGCGTCCGGCCAAGCGCACATCCCGCGCCCGCTGGACCCGAATGCCTGCACCGACGCCGAGTGGGGCGACTACATGTTCTTTCGCGACAACCCCCGTGGCCTGCACCACGAACTGTGGATTCACGCCGCCGGTTGCCGCCAGTATTTCAACGCCACCCGCGACACTGTGACCTACGAAATTCTTGAAACCTACAAGATCGGTGAGAAGCCTCAGTTCACCGCCAAGGCCTCTGGAGAGAAGGTATGAGCCAGATCAATCGCCTGTCCAACGGTGGCCGGATCGACCGCAATAAAGTCCTGACCTTCACGTTCAACGGCCAGAGCTACAAAGGCTTTGAAGGTGACACCCTGGCCGCCGCCCTGCTGGCCAACGGCGTCGATATCATCGGCCGCAGCTTCAAATACTCGCGCCCGCGCGGCATCTTTGCCGCCGGCGCCGAAGAGCCGAACGCTGTGCTGCAGATCGGCGCCACCGAAGCCACCCAGATCCCCAACGTGCGCGCCACGCAACAGGCGCTGTACCAGGGCTTGGTCGCCACCAGCACCAACGGCTGGCCGAGCGTCAACAACGACATGATGGGCATTCTCGGCAAGGTCGGCGGCAAGCTGATGCCGCCGGGTTTCTACTACAAAACCTTCATGTACCCGCAATCGTTCTGGATGACCTACGAGAAGTACATCCGCAAGGCAGCCGGCCTTGGCCGCTCGCCGACCGAGAACGACCCGGACACCTACGACAACTTCAACCGTCATTGCGACGTACTGGTGGTCGGCGCAGGCCCTGCCGGTCTCGCCGCAGCACTGGCGGCTGCGCGCAGCGGTGCGCGGGTGATCATCGCCGATGAGCAGGAAGAGTTCGGGGGTTCGCTGCTCGATTCCCGCGAAAGCCTCGACGGCAAGCCGGCCACCGAATGGGTTGCCAGCGTCCTCGCTGAACTCAAAGCCCTGCCGGACGTGGTGCTGCTGCCCCGCGCCACCGTCAACGGCTACCACGACCATAACTTCCTGACCATTCACGAGCGCCTCACCGACCACCTTGGCGACCGCGCGCCGATTGGCGTGGTGCGCCAGCGTATCCACCGTGTGCGTGCCAAGCGTGTGGTGCTGGCCACCGGTGCGTGCGAGCGCCCGCTGGTGTACGGCAACAACGACGTGCCGGGCAACATGCTGGCCGGTGCGGTCTCTACCTACGTGCGTCGCTACGGCGTGGCACCGGGCAAGAAACTGGTGCTGTCGACCAACAACGACCACGCCTACCGCGTTGCGCTGGACTGGCTCGATGCGGGTCTGCAAGTGGTTGCGGTGGCTGATGTGCGCCACAACCCACGCGGTGCCCTGGTTGAAGAGGCTCGCGCCAAGGGCATTCGTATCCTCACCGGCAGCGCCGTGGTCGAAGCCCGTGGCACCAAGCGTGTGAGCGCTGCGCGAGTGGCTGCGATCGATGTTAAAGCCCATAAAGTCACCAGCCCCGGCGAGTGGCTGGACTGCGACCTGGTGGCCAGCTCCGGCGGCTACAGCCCGGTGGTCCACCTGGCTTCGCACCTGGGCGGCAAGCCGACCTGGCGTGAAGATATCCTCGGTTTTGTGCCGGGCGAAGCGCCGCAAAAACGCGTGTGCGTCGGTGGTATCAACGGCGTCTACGGCCTCGGTGATTCCCTGGCCGACGGTTTTGAAGGCGGCGTGCGCGCGGCCAGCGAAGCCGGTTTCGCCCCGGTTGAAGGCGTACTGCCTAAAGCCCTGAGCCGCCTTGAAGAACCGACCCTGGCGCTGTTCCAAGTGCCTCACGAAAAAGCCACTGCTCGGGCGCCGAAGCAATTCGTCGACCTGCAGAACGACGTCACCGCCGCCGCCATCGAACTGGCGACCCGCGAAGGTTTCGAGTCGGTCGAGCACGTCAAGCGCTACACCGCATTGGGCTTCGGCACCGACCAAGGCAAGCTGGGTAACGTCAACGGTTTGGCCATCGCGGCGCGTTCGCTGAACGTGACCATCCCGCAGATGGGCACCACCATGTTCCGCCCCAACTACACGCCGGTGACGTTCGGTGCGATAGCGGGCCGTCACTGTGGGCACATCTTCGAGCCGGTGCGCTACACCGCGCTGCAAGCCTGGCACGTGAAAAACGGCGCCGAGTTTGAAGACGTCGGCCAGTGGAAACGCCCATGGTACTTCCCGCGTAATGGTGAAGACCTGCACGCCGCCGTGAAGCGCGAATGCCTGGCCGTGCGCGACAGCGTCGGCCTGCTGGATGCGTCCACCCTCGGCAAAATCGATATCCAGGGCCCGGACGCGCGTGAGTTCCTCAACCGCATCTACAGCAACGCCTGGACCAAGCTGGACGTGGGCAAGGCGCGCTACGGCCTGATGTGCAAGGAAGACGGCATGGTCTTCGATGACGGCGTGACTGCCTGCCTCGCCGACAACCACTTCCTGATGACCACCACCACCGGCGGCGCCGCCCGCGTACTGCAGTGGCTGGAAATCTACCAGCAGACCGAATGGCCGGACCTCAAGGTGTATTTCACCTCGGTCACCGACCATTGGGCGACCATGACCCTGTCCGGCCCCAACAGCCGCAAGCTGCTGGCGGAAGTGACTGATATCGACCTGGACAAGGACGGCTTCCCGTTCATGACCTGGAAGGAAGGCCTGGTCGGCGGCGTACCGGCGCGGGTGTTCCGTATCTCGTTTACCGGCGAGCTGTCGTATGAAGTCAACGTGCAGGCCGACTACGCCATGGGCGTGCTGGAAAAGATCGTCGAGGCCGGCAAAAAGTACAACCTGACCCCGTACGGCACCGAAACCATGCACGTCCTGCGTGCCGAGAAGGGCTTCATCATCGTCGGCCAGGACACTGACGGCTCGATGACCCCGGACGACTTGAACATGGGCTGGTGCGTGGGCCGTACCAAACCGTTCTCGTGGATCGGCTGGCGTGGGATGAACCGCGAAGATTGCGTGCGTGAAGAACGCAAGCAACTGGTGGGATTGAAGCCGATCGATCCGAATGTGTGGCTGCCGGAAGGCGCGCAGTTGGTGTTCGATCCGAAGCAGACGATTCCGATGAAAATGGTCGGCCACGTGACTTCAAGCTATGCGCACAACTCCCTGGGTTATTCGTTTGCCATGGGCGTGGTGAAAGGTGGCTTGAAGCGCATCGGCGAGCGGGTTTTTTCGCCGCAGGCCGATGGCAGTGTGATCGAGGCGGAGATTGTGTCTTCGGTGTTCTTTGACCCCAAGGGTGATCGGCAGAACATTTGAGTCGCCTGCATCGGGGGCAAGCCCCCTCCCACATGTTGAAATGCATTCCCCTGTGGGAGGGGGCTTGCCCCCGATGAGGCCATCAGCCTCACAACAGAATTCAGAACAGGTGCTTTATGACAGCAGCCAATGTTTACCAACAACGCCCCACCACCGGCGCCAAAGCCGAGTCGTCGCTGCACCATGCCGACCTCGCCAGCCTGGTCGGCAAGGGCCGCAAGAACGCCGGCGTAACCGTGCGTGAAAAGAAACTCCTCGGCCACCTCACCATTCGTGGCGATGGCCACGATGCAGCGTTCGCCGCCGGGGTGCACAAGGCCCTTGGCATCGAGCTGCCCGGCGCCCTGAGCGTGATCTTCAAGGGTGAGACGAGCCTGCAGTGGCTCGGCCCGGATGAATGGCTGCTCATTGTCCCGAGCGGCGAAGAGTTCGCCGCCGAACAAAACCTGCGCGCGGCCCTGGCTGATTTGCATATCCAGATCGTCAACGTCAGCGGCGGCCAGCAGATCCTCGAGCTCAGCGGCCCGAATGTGCGCGATGTGCTGATGAAGTCCACCAGCTACGACGTGCACCCTGATAACTTTCCGGTGGGCAAGGCGGTGGGCACGGTGTTCGCCAAGTCACAACTGGTGATCCGGCATACCGCTGAGGACACCTGGGAACTGCTGATTCGCCGCAGCTTCTCGGATTACTGGTGGTTGTGGTTGCAGGATGCCTCGGCCGAATTTGGCCTGAGCGTTCAAGCCTGACATGGCGCTCGCGCTGTCTCACCCCTTCACTGTAGGAGCGAGCTTGCTCGCGAAAAACTCAAAGACGCCGCGTTCATTCAGCATGCACGCATCATCGTTGGCGTTCTTCGCGAGCAAGCTCGCTCCTACAGTAGATAGCGTTGTTTGAGGAGTTACCCGCTATGAGCCGCGCACCCGACACATGGATTCTGACCGCCGACTGCCCCAGCGTGCTCGGCACGGTGGACGCGGTCACCCGCTATCTGTTCGAGCAGGGCTGCTATGTCACCGAGCACCATTCGTTCGATGACCGCCTCTCGGGCCGTTTTTTTATTCGGGTGGAATTCCGTCAGCCCGATGGATTTGACGAGCAGGGTTTCCGCGATGGCCTGGCCACGCGCGGTGAAGCGTTTGGCATGATCTTCGAGCTGACGGCGCCGAACTACCGGCCAAAAGTGGTGATCATGGTCTCCAAGGCTGATCACTGCCTTAACGACTTGTTGTACCGCCAGCGCATCGGTCAGCTGTCGATGGACGTGGTCGCGGTGGTGTCCAATCACCCCGATTTGAAACCTTTGGCCGACTGGCATCAAATTCCCTACTACCATTTCCCCCTCGACCCCAACGACAAACCGTCCCAGGAGCGTCAAGTGTGGCAAGTGGTGGAAGACACCGGCGCCGAACTGGTGATCCTTGCGCGCTACATGCAAGTGCTGTCGCCGGAGCTGTGCCGCAAGCTGGACGGCAAGGCCATCAACATTCATCACTCGTTGCTGCCGGGGTTCAAGGGCGCCAAGCCGTATCACCAAGCGTACAACAAGGGCGTGAAACTGGTCGGCGCCACGGCGCATTACATCAACAACGATCTGGATGAAGGGCCGATCATCGCCCAGGGTGTGGAAGTGGTGGACCACAGTCACTATCCCGAGGATCTGATTGCCAAGGGGCGGGATATCGAAGGGCTCACGTTGGCGCGGGCGGTGGGGTATCACATTGAGCGGCGGGTGTTTTTGAATGCCAATCGGACGGTGGTGCTCTGACTGGCGCCAATCGGGGGCAAGTCGAATCGTCGCACCGCCCCTCCCACATTTGAAATGCGTTGCCCTGTGGGAGGGGGCTTGCCCCCGATGAGGCCCTCACCCACAACACAAGAAACAGCATCTGTACCCAAGCACTTAACGCGCTGCCCACTCAACGGGCAACGCAGTTCCATAAAAACAACAGCGAGGTGAAAGCATGTCTGGTAATCGTGGTGTCGTGTATCTCGGCAACGGCAAGGTCGAAGTACAGAAAATCGACTATCCCAAAATGCAGGACCCGCGCGGCAGGAAGATCGAGCATGGCGTCATCCTGCGCGTGGTTTCCACCAACATCTGCGGCTCCGACCAACACATGGTGCGCGGCCGCACCACTGCCCAGACCGGCCTGGTGCTGGGGCATGAAATCACTGGCGAAGTGATCGAGAAGGGCAGCGACGTCGAAAACCTGAAGATCGGCGACCTGGTCTCCGTCCCCTTCAACGTGGCCTGCGGTCGTTGCCGCTCCTGCAAGGAAATGCACACCGGCGTGTGCTTGAGCGTCAATCCGGCGCGCCCGGGCGGTGCTTATGGCTATGTCGACATGGGCGACTGGACGGGCGGCCAGGCCGAATATGCGCTGGTGCCTTACGCCGACTTCAACCTGCTGAAACTGCCGGACCGCGACAAGGCCATGGAGAAAATCCGTGACCTGACGTGCCTCTCCGACATCCTGCCCACCGGCTACCACGGTGCCGTCACTGCCGGCGTTGGCCCAGGCAGCACGGTCTACATCGCCGGTGCCGGCCCGGTCGGCCTGGCCGCTGCCGCGTCAGCACGTCTATTGGGCGCTGCAGTGGTGATTATCGGCGACGTCAACCCGATCCGCCTGGCTCACGCCAAGGCCCAGGGTTTCGAGATCGCCGACCTGTCCACCGACACGCCATTGCACGAACAGATTGCCGCGCTGCTCGGCGAGCCGGAAGTAGACTGCGCCGTCGATGCCGTCGGCTTTGAAGCGCGCGGCCACGGCCATGACGGCGTCAAGGCCGAAGCCCCGGCCACCGTGCTCAACTCGCTGATGGGCGTGGTGCGCGTGGCGGGCAAGATCGGTATCCCCGGCCTCTACGTCACTGAAGATCCAGGTGCCGTCGATGCCGCCGCAAAAATGGGCAGCCTGAGCATTCGCTTTGGTTTGGGCTGGGCCAAATCCCACAGCTTCCATACCGGGCAGACGCCGGTGATGAAGTACAACCGCCAACTGATGCAGGCGATCATGTGGGACCGTATCAACATCGCCGAGATCGTCGGCGTGCAGGTCATCAGCCTGGATGACGCGCCACGCGGTTATGGCGAGTTCGATGCGGGTGTGCCGAAGAAGTTTGTGATCGATCCGCATAAGCTGTTCAGTGCGGCGTAAAGCGTTCGGCAATTAAAAAGGGCGACCCATGGGTCGCCCTTTTCATTGTGGGAGGGGGCTTGCTCCCGATGGCAGTGTGTCAGTCAATCGATGTACGACTGATCCACCGCTATCGGGGGCAAGCCCCCTCCCACATGGGTGTTGTGGTGTTTGGGGATCAGCGTGTGGCCAATGCGCCCTGGTAGACGGTCGGGCCTGTGGGTTGTTTGCTGATGGAACCACCCTTGGTCTCCGAACTCACCATCAACTCCACCGGCTTGCTGATGGTTTCCTGCTGACGCGGGTTCAGGCCGATGATGCCCTTGCCGTCCTCCGGCAACAGGCCCAGGGACACCGGCGTGCCATCTTTGGGAATTGCCCACAGCTCCAGGCTCTGGTCCGGCGCAGGTGCCGTGGCGGCAATCGGCTGCACTTCCAGGTAATCCTTGTGGGCCATGATTTGTGCGGCCGGCTGCTGGGTAGTGGTCACCAGGGTCGCTGCGGACTTGACGCTGTCCTGGGTATAGAGCGCGCCACCAATACCGGCAACAACCACCGCGCAGGCGCCAATGAACAGGCGAGGGCGGCTCCAGAATGCAGGCTTGTGCTCAATCGCTTCGGGGTGGATCGCAGTCATAAGTCTCTTCCTGACAAATTTTGTAGTCAGTTCATGGACCCGCTTATCCCCAATGGGTTCCGGAACATCCGTCGGTATACCCAGTCCAAAGCGTGCTTTGCACCTATCTCCTGAGGTTGTCTTGATGAAGATTTCACGCGGTTTTGCCCTTTCCTGCCTGTTGAGCGTCGCCGCCGGCCCGGTCTTCGCCGCAGGTTTCAGCCTTGGCGATGCAGCCAACGCCATTTCCGGCATGCAGGGTGGCAACAACAAAGCTGCCGCCGCCGCGCCGACATCGGAAACGGCCGACCTGCTGACGGCCCTGACCTCGCAACTCAATATCACCCCCGAGCAAGCGGTCGGCGGCACCGGCGCCATGCTGGGCCTTGCCAAGAACAAACTGAGCGGCAACGACTTTTCGCAGCTGGGCAACAGCGTGCCGGGCCTCGATCAACTGTCGGGTAACAATGCATTGGGCAGCCTTGGCGCCTTGAGCGGGATGCTCGGCCAGAACGGCGGCAGCAAGACCAGTGGCCTGGACGGCCTGCTGGGTAACGTGAAAAATACCAATGACTTGAACACCGCGTTCAGCGCCCTGGGCATGGACAGCGGCATGATCGGCCAGTTTGCCCCGGTGATCCTGCAATACCTGGGCGGTCAAGGCGCCAACAGCTCATTGCTGAGCAAGCTGGCCCAGGCCTGGGGCACCGGCAGCTAAGGCTACTCCGCGCGCAATTGTTCGATGCGCGCATCCTTCTCCTTCCAGAGCTGGTTGACCCAGTTCTGGACGGTCTGGCGAAACGCCGGATCGTTCTCGTAATCCCCCTGCCACAACGCCGGGTCCAGGTCACGGGTGCGGATATCCACGATCACCTTCGGCACCGCGCCGCTGATCAAATCCCAGAACCCTGGAATCCTGGGTTGCGGGTAGACCACGGTCACGTCGAGGATGGCGTCCAGTTGCTCACCCATTGCCGCCAGCACAAACGCGACGCCGCCGGCCTTGGGCTTGAGCAGCCGGCTGAACGGTGAATCCTGCTGTGCGCGTTTGGCCTCGCTGAACCGCGTGCCCTCCAGGTAATTGACCACGGTCACCGGCTGGCGCTTGAACAGCTCGCAGGCCTCTTTGGTGATTTTCAGGTCCTGCCCGGCCAGCTCCGGGTGTTTGGCCAGGAACGCCTTGGTGTAGCGTTTCATGAACGGGTAATCCAGCGCCCACCAGGCCAGGCCGAGGAAGGGCACCCAGATCAGCTCTTTTTTCAGGAAGAATTTGAAGAACGGCGTACGCCGGTTCAGCGCCTGGATCAATGCCGGAATATCCACCCAGGACTGGTGGTTGCTGATGACCAGGTAGGAGGTGTCACCCCGCAGGCTCTCACCGCCGCGAATATCCCATTGGGTGGGAATGCACACGGCGAAGATCAGCTTGTCGATCTCGGCCCAGGTCTCGGCGATCCACATCACTGCCCGGGACGCATAGTCACGCGAGCGGCCCGGCGCCACCAGCTTGAGCAGAGCGAACACCATCAAGGGGCCGATCAGGATCAGCGTGTTGAGCAACAGCAGCAGTGTGACCAGACAGCCGGTGAGCAGGCGGCGCATAAATAACTCTTGGAATCTTGTGGGCTTGCCATCATAAGCAAGGTGAGTCTAGAGGCCAAATCGCAAATGGCCGGACGAATGTTTCACAATGTGCCGGTTATGCTCGGTCATCCAACTAAGTGCTGTGTGCGCGGTCTAGAATTCGCCCACTTCTTTCGAGGAAATCATGCCGTGAAATTGCTCCTTGCCGCGTTTGCCCTAGCTATTCCCGTTCTGGCTGCTGCGCCTGCCATGGCCGCCGAACCGACCCTCTACGGTCGCTACGAATACATCCAGTTGCCGGAAATCGGCCAGACCTTCAAGGCCAAGATGGACACCGGCGCGCTGACCGCCTCGCTGTCGGCCCGTGACATCGAGACCTTCACCCGTGATGGCGACGATTGGGTGCGCTTCCGCCTCGGCGGCAGCGATGCGGGTAACAAGGTCTACGAACACAAGGTGTCACGCATCAGCAAGATCAAGAGCCGCGCCGACGAAGATGACGACAAGGACGAAGCCGGCGTGGCCAAGCGCCCGGTGATCGACCTGGAAATGTGCCTGGGCGACGTCAAGCGTACCGTGGAGGTCAACCTTACCGACCGCAGCAGCTTCAACTATCCGCTGCTGATCGGCGCCAAGGCCCTGCGTGAATTCGGTGCGGCGGTGAACCCGGCGCGTCGCTACACCGCCGACAAACCGGACTGCTGACGGACCCACATGGGTGATATCAGGCGGGCGGTTGGGTCTGCTGCATCGAAGGCCGCTGGCTGACTTCGGCGTACCAGGCGCTCAGCTTGGGGTTATCCGCGCGCCAGTGCAGGTCCGGGTGGCGGAAGTCGAGGTAGCCCAGGGCGCAGGCCACGCTGATGGCGGCGATGTCGAAGTGGCTGGCCAGTTCGGCGATGGCGTCCTGTTCCAGCTCGGCCAGTGCGCGTCGCATCTTGTTGCGCTGCTCGTCCAGCCACGGCTCCCAATGCTTCTCGACCGGGCGCATGGCGGTTTCGTAGCGTACCAGCACGGCGGCGTCCATGATCCCGTCGGCCATCGAGGCCAGGGTCAGGCGGCGCCAGCGGGCCGAGCCGTCGCGGGGGATCAGCGGGTTGCCGACGTGCTGGTGGTCGAAGTAATCGAGGATCACCCGGCTGTCATGCAGTACCGAACCGTCGGCCAGGCGCAGGGCCGGGATCTTGCCGACCGGGTTGCCTTGCACCACCTCGGCGTCCGGGTTGACGGGGGTGGGCAGGCAGGCGTGCAGGGCGACGCGGTCCTGCTGACCGGTCTCGCTCAACAACACGCGGACTTTGCGTACAAAGGGTGAAGCGGGGTTGTGGAACAAGGTCATGCTGGGGGCGGACATGGGCATTCCTCGAAATAGGCTGGGGTTAGCCTAGAGGGTTGCGGGGTGGCTGGCGAGGGGGATTTTCGCTGGAGCTGATGGCCTCATCGGGGGCAAGCCCCCTCCCACACTTAAATGTGTGAATACAGTCAAAATGTGGGAGGGGGCTTGCCCCCGATGAGGCCATCAGCCACGCCGCCTGACCAACCCCCAGGCCCCAATGCCAGCCGGTATACCCAACCCCACCCAACTCAAGGAATCCCACCACCCATCCCCCAGCAACGCCGCAAACAACCCGGCGGCGCTGAGCAGGCCGATCCCCAGCGGGATGCCAAACACCTTCCAGAAATTCGACTGCCTCGGCTTCATGCCTTGCCCGCCTTGCGTCGCACGATCCATAAGTAAATGCCGCTGACCAGCACCACGATGGTCAGCACATCCAGCAGCGCCCAGAGGATTTTCATCGGCATGCCGCCGTAGTCTCCGAAGTGCAGCGGCTGGGACATGCCCATGGCGTCCATGTACCACGGCCGTTGGGCGATGGCGGTGACGGCCAGGGTGCTGGCGTCGATCAATACCGGTGTGAGCAGATGGGAGGTGAGGTGTGTACTGCCTTTCATGAACACGGCGTAGTGATGCTCGCTGGAGAAGCGCGTACCGGGGAAGGCGATAAAGTCCGGTTGCATGCCGGGCGCAGCCTTGGCGGCGATGCTCAGCAAATCGCTGGCCGGCGCGCGTTGGGTCAGCGGCGGGGCGTCTTTATAGGGTTCGATCAGGGCGCTGAGACTGTCCTGGCGCCAGGCGGCGATGATCAGGTCGGCACAGGCGCTGATCACACCGGTCACACCCACCACCAGCGCCCAGGTCAGGGTGACCACGCCGATCAGGTTGTGCAGGTCGAGCCAGCGCAGGCGCGTGGATTTGTCCTGGCGCACGGTGGCGAACTTCAAGCGGCGCATGAACGGCAGGTACAGCACCGTCCCCGAGACAAGCGCCAGCACGAACAGCAAACCCATGAACGCCAGCAACAGCTTGCCGGGCAGCCCGGCGAACATGTCCACATGCAGGCGCAACAGGAACAGGGTGAGCCCGCCATTGGCTGACGGCATCTCCACCGTTTCGCCGGTGCGCGCGTCGAGCATGAAGGTATGCGACGCATTCGGCTCGGTACCGGCCGTGGCGGCCATGATCGCGATGACACCATTTTTGTCATCCTCGTCCCAGGCCAGGTACTGCATGGCCTCGCCGGGGCGATGGGCCTGCGCTTTGGCCACCAGCTGCTCCAGGTTGAGCTGCGGCGTATCGGCGGGCATCTGCTTGAGCTCGGGTTCGTTGCCCAGCAGGTGATCGATCTCGTGATGGAACACCAGCGGCAGACCGGTGAGGGCGAGCAGCAGCAAGAATACGGTGCAGATCAGGCTGGTCCAGGTGTGGATGAAGGACCAGCGGCGGATGGTTTTGCTTTTCATTTTCTCGCCTTCAGACACACCAAAGCCGCCCTGGTGGACGGCCTGGTTGTTAACTCAGCCGATTACCACTGGTAGGTGGCGCTGGCGACAACGCTGCGTTGGTCGCCGAAGTAGCAGTAGGAACCGTCACAGGTGGAAATGTAGTCCTTGTTGAACAGGTTGGTCGCGTTCACTTTCACCGACGCGCCCTTGAGGCTGTTGTCCAGGCGGCCGAGGTCGTAGTGCACGGCACCGTCAAATACCGTGTAGGCGTTGGCTTTGCCGGACCAGGTGTTGGCCTGGTCGCCGTAGGTATTGCCGGTGTAGCGGGCGCCAAAGCCGATGCCGAAACCGTCGAGGGCGCCGGTATGCCAGGTGTAGTCAGTCCACAGGGAGGCTTGCTGGTTAGGCATCAATTGCAGGCGGTTGCCTTTGAAGTCGCCTTTTTGCACTTCGGATTTGGCCAGGGTATACGCCGCGATCACCTTGAGGTTTTCGGTGACGTCAGAGATGGCTTCCAGCTCCAGGCCCTTGACCTTCACTTCGCCGGTCTGGTCGGTGAGTGACACGCCACCGGACTGGAAGCTGGTGACCAGCACGTTTTTCTGGGTGAGGTCATACACCGCCGCGCTCAGCAGGGTGTTCGAACCGGGTGGCTGGTACTTGATCCCCAGTTCCCACTGCTTGCCCTCCGTGGGTTTATACGACTCGGTGGGGGAGACGCTGGCGTTGCTCGCCGGTTGGAACGATTCGGCGTATGAGATATAGGGTACGAAGCCTGAGTCGAACACATAACTCAGCGCCGCGTTGCCACTGAAGTTCTTGCTGCGGTCGGTGTTGGTCGCATCGTTTTTGTTGAAGTACGTGGTGCCCTGGTGCACCCAGTCTTCACGACCGCCCAGGGTCAGGCGCCAGTTGTCCAGGGCCATCTGGTCCTGCACGTAGAGGCCGGTCTGGATGGTTTTCTGGTTGTAGTCATAGAACGCGGTGGAACGCGCCGGCCGCACGACCGGCTGGGTATTGACCGGGTTGAAGATGTTGATCGTTCCGGCGAGGCCGAAAATCGACGTGTAGGAAGTGTCGGTGCGCTGATGGTCCAGGCCCAGCAGCAGGGTATGGGTGATATCGCCCGTGGCGAAATCCGCCTGGAAGTTGTTATCCACCGCGAACTGGCCAATGTCCTCGTCCACGTTGGTCGACGAGCGGCTGATATTGCCGGCCGCGTCCGCTGGCGAGAAGGCGAACGAGCCCACGGTCAGTTGCTGGAAAGCCAGTTCCGACTTGGTGTAGCGCAGGTTCTGCCTGAACTGCCAGGTGTCGTTGAAGCGGTGTTCGAAGGCATAGCCCAGTGCGTAGTAAGTGCGGTCGTAATACTCGTAATCCGGATCGCCGAGGTTCTTGTGGTGCGAGATGTCCCCCAGGGGCGATTTGATCTTGGTGCCCTGGATCGGCAGGAACTGGCTGGTGGTGCCGGTATCGTCACGGGTGAACTGCGACAGGAACGTCAGCTTGGTATCGGTATCGATATTCCAGGTCAGGCTTGGCGCGATGTTGTAGCGCTTGTTGTCGATGTGATCGACCTGGGTGCCGGCATCGCGCACCACGCCGCTCAAGCCGTACAGGAACTGGCCTTCGTCATCGATCTTGCCGGTGCTGGCAAAGTTGATCTGACGATAGTTGTCGCTGCCGTATTGCACTTGGATGGCGCTGCTCTGTTCGGCGCTGGGGCGGCGACTGACCATGTCCAACAGGCCGCCCGGCGGGGTCTGGCCGTAAACCGAGGAGGCTGGGCCGCGCAGCAGGGCGAGGCGATCGAGGTTCCAGGTTTCGGCTTTCGGGTTGGCGTACACACCACGGGGCAGCGGCAGGCCGTCGAGGAATTGGGTGGGTTCGAAGCCACGCACGCGCATCCAGTCGTAGCGGGTGTCGCTGCCGTAGCTGGCGGACACGATGCCGGGCATGTATTTGACTGCGTCGTCGAGGTTCTGCACGTTGCGATCCTGCATTTGCTCGCGGGTCGCCACCGAGATCGAGCGCGGCGCCTCGACCAGGGCCGTGTCGGTCTTGGTGCCGGCGGCAGTGCGCTTGGCCAGGTAGCCCTCCACCGGCCCCCAGGCGCTCTCGTAATTACCTTGCCCAATAATGCTGGTCTGCGGCAATGCCACCACGCCGTCCGCAATCGCCACCAGGGTAAAGGTCCCGGCGCTGCTTTGCTCCAGCTGCAGCCCAGTGCCGCGCAAGGCTTCGCGCAATGCGCCCTGGGCATCGAATTGGCCCTTGACCGGTGCCGAGGTCTTGCCGGCGGCGAGCGTCGGGTTGAGGGTGAGCGCGAGACCGGCCTGGCTGGCAATCTGGTTCAGGGTGGCGGCCAGTGGGGCGGCCGGCAGGTTGTAGGCGCGCACGCTGGCGGACTGTTCGGCAGCGATCAGCGTGGGGCTGATCAGCGGGGCACCGAGGGCAATGGCCACGGCTAACAGGCTGGGGCGCAACAGAGTGTCTAGCGTGCGGGACATGGGTGGCTCCTGAATGAAAATATTTCTCAATTGCCTAGGTGCCGGACGAGAATCGGAAAGTGATAGGGCGGGGTGGAAATATTTTTTCGGTGGTGTTTTTGAGGGCCTTATCGGGGGCAAGCCCTCCCACACTTTGATTTGTGAACACAGTCAAATGTGGGAGGGGGCTTGCCCCCGATGGCGATCTTCAGATGCCGCAGAACCTAAGGCCTACCCTTGACGGTCACCCACCACGGCGTGTGCTGCTCGATCCGCACCGGCAGGGTCGGCAACAGCGCATTGAGCGCCAGGGTGGTGTCGTGCAGCGGGAAGCTGCCGGTGATGCGCAGGTCGGCGACGCTGTCATCCACACCCAGATGGCCGCTGCGATAACGACCGAGTTCGGCCACCACATCGCCCAGGCGGGCGTTGTCGACCACCAGCATGCCGCGGGTCCAGGCGTCGCTGGCCGGTGGGACGGCAAGCAGCGCGCCAAGGCCGTCGCTGCGCATCAGTACTTGCTGGCCGGCCTTGAAAATCCGTTCCTGAGGCAGTGCTTCAGGCTGGGCGGCCACCGCCGATTGCAGCACGCTCAGGCGCGTGGCGTGGTCTTCGCGCCTCACGATGAACCGCGTACCCAGCGCCCGCAGGTTGCCGTCGCGGGTCTGTACAGAGAATGGACGTGCATCGTCATGGCCGGTCTCGACCAGGATTTCGCCCTCCTGCAACACAATCAATCGGCGTTTATCGTCGAAGCGCACGTCGATGGCCGTGTGGGTATTGAGACTGATCCGGGTGCCGTCAGCCAGCTCAAGGGTGCGCTGCTCACCGGTGGCGGTGCGTTGATCGGCCAGCCAATAGTGGATGGGCACATAGCGCTCACCGGCAAACAATGCCAGCCCGCACACCAGCACAATGCTCGCCAGGCCACGGCCCAGTTTGCGCATGCGCTGGCGCGCACTGTCGTGGGAGTGCAACAGCGCGGCTCGCGCGGGGCCGGACGCTGCGCTGAAACGCTGGTCGAGCATGCCCAGCTGGCGCCAGGCGCGGGCGTGTTCTTCGTCGCTGGTCAGCCACTTGGCGAACTCTTCCTGTTCCACCACGCCGCCGTCGCCGGAATCAAGGGACAGCTGCCAGGCAATCGCGGCGTCCAGCACGCGGGCCGACACCGGCTTGCCACTGATCAGGCTCATGATGGCTCGCCATACAACGCGATGTAGCACTGGCGAATGCCCTGGGCCAGGTACTGGCGCACGCGCGGCACCGACACACCCAGGCGCTGGGCGATGTCTGCATGGCCCAGGCCGTCGAGGCGGTTATAGAGGAAGGCGACGCGGGCTTTGCTCGACAGTTTGCCGAGCAGGCGGTCGATGGCCTTGAGGTCTTCGACGATCAGTTGCTGTGCTTCGGGCGATGGGTGTTCGCTTTCCGGGATCAGCATCAATTCGGTGAGGTAGGCCTGTTCCAGGGCGGCGCGGCGGAAGTAGTCGAACAGCAGACCCTTGGCAATCGCTACCAGAAAGGCGCGTGGCTCGCGGGGTTCGCGCAGGCCGTCACGGCCGAGCAGGCGCATGAAGGTGTCCTGGCTCAGGTCTTCGGCGCGGCTCGGGCAGGCCACGTTGCGCCGCAGCCAGGCCAACAGCCAGCCACGATGGTCGCGATACAACGCGCCAACAAGCTCACTGTGTGGGGTCTGGGCCGACGACAAGGCATCACCGAATAAAGTTTAAACTAACGAGAATTATTCGCGATTGTGTCAGAGCGGTGATGTGGGCGCAATTGGCGTCTGTCGGGCAATGCCACTAAAACGATGGCGCCTGTTTACGCCGCCGCCATTGGCTCAAGCGCTCCTGCAGCGCCTGGGGCGTGTCGATGTGTTGCCGGCGTGCACGGCTGAACAGGATCAGCATCAGCTCCGCCGTGGCCAGTGCATCGGCGCTGGCGTGATGGCGCTCGCCCACCTGCAAGTTGAAATGGTTGATCCACTCATCCAGACCGGCCTCACGGATGTTCGCCTCGGGGCACAGCAGCGGGGCGATATCGGCCACATCGAGAAAGGGATGGACCAGGCGATAACCCAGGCTCTCCTTGAGCGCCCGGCCCAGCATGTGTTGATCGAACGGCGCATGGAAGGCCAGCAGCGGGCTGTCGCCCACGAACGCCATGAAATCGAGCAGCGCATCCACCGGGTCGCTGCCGGCCGCGATGGCGCTGGGCCCCAGGCCGTGGATCAACACGCTGGGGCTGAGTTTGCTGGCGGTGCGTTGCAGGGTGCGTTCGAACATCTGCGAGAAATCCACCGCGCCGTCCTCGATCACCACGGCGCCGATGGACAGCACCTGGTCACGGTTGAGGTGCAGGCCGCTGGTTTCCAGGTCGACCACCACCCAGCGCTGGCTGCGCAAGGGCTCATTGCCCAGTGCGGCGGGCGCGGGCAGTTGGCCCAGGCGTTGCTGCTGCGCCGCATCGAGCCGCGGTTTTTTCGCGCGCAACCAGTTGAACAGGCTCACAGCTGATACCGCAAGGTCAGGCTGCTTTGCAGGCGCTGGGCCTGACGCAGGGATTCGCGCAGGATGCGCCGGTCCAGGTGATTGAGGCTGTCGGGATCGACGCGGTTGGAATATGGCAGGTTTTCCCGGGTCTGCATCTGATGCTGCTGCATGCGGGTTTGTTGAATGAAGTGGTAAGCCTCTTCATACGCCGCGCCGTCCAGCCGCTCGATCACCTGCCGGGCGACCAACTGGCGCAGCCGCTCCAACGTATTGTTGGCGTGGATGCCATGGGCCAGGGCCAACACACGCGCAGCGTCCACGAACGGCGTGAGGCCCTGCACCTTGAGATCCAGGGTGGCCTTTTCCCCGCTTTTGCGCGTCAGCACAAACTCGCGAAAGCGCCCTACGGGTGGGCGTTGGCGCAAGGCATTCTCGGCCAGCATGCGCTGGAACAGCCGATTGTCCGCCACCTGATCCAGAATGCCCTGGCGCAGTTGCTCGCAACCCTGCTCATCGCCCCACACCACGCGCAGGTCGAAATAGATGCTCGAACCCAGCAGGTTTTCCGGTGTGGCTTCGCGAATGAACGCGGCAAACCGGCGGGCCCATTCGGCCCGTGACAGGCACAACTGCGGGTTGCCGGCCATGATATTGCCCTTGCACAGGCTGAAGCCGCACAGCGCCAGGCTCTGGTTGATCTGCTGCGCCAGGGGCAGCAGGCGCTCGCGAATCTCGGCGGCTTCCACGGCGTCTCGGGCCTCGAACAGGATGCCGTTGTCCTGGTCGGTGTACAGCGTCTGTTCACGGCGGCCTTCGCTGCCAAAGCACAGCCAGCTGAAGGGCACGCCGGGGTCGCCTTTTTCCGCCAGGGTCAGCTCGATGACCCGGCACACGGTGTGATCGTTAAGCAAGGTAATGATGTGGGTGATCTGCGTAGACGACGCACCGTGGGCCAGCATGCGTTCGACCAACTGGCCGATCTCGCCGCGGATCGCCACCAGTTGTTCCACACGGGATGCGTTGCGGATGGTCCGCGCCAGGTGCACCAGGTCGACGCGCTGCAGGGAAAACAGGTCGCGCTCCGAGACCACGCCGCACAGGCGCTGGTCCTGCACCAGGCATACATGGGCGATATGCCGCTCGGTCATGGCGATCGCCGCGTCGAACGCGCTGTGGTCCGGGCTCAGGAAGAACGGCGCCTGGGTCATATGACCGGCAATGCCCTGACTGAAATCACCGGTGCCGTCGGCCACCACCTGGCGCAGGTCACGCAGGGTGAAGATGCCCAGCGGCGCCTTGTGTTCATCGACAATCACAATGCTGCCGACCTGCTGCTCGTGCATCAGCCGCACCGCTTCGCGCAGCGCAGTGTCAGGGCTGCAGGTGACCGGGTGGCGCATGGCCAGTTCACCCAAGCGGGTGTTCAACGAGTATTGGGTGCCGAGGGTTTCCACGGCTTTTTGCTGCACCTGCTGGTTGACCTGGTCGAGCAGGCTGCTGACGCCGCGCAAGGCGAAGTCACGAAACGGGCTGGAAAGGGCGAACAGCTTGATGAACGCCATCTTGTTCAGTTGCAGGCAAAAGGTGTCTTCGCAGGCTTTGTGCTCGGTGCGGGTGGCGCGCTCACCGAGCAGGGCGGCGAGGGGGAAACACTCGCCGGTGGTGATTTCGAACGTGGGGTCTGTGGCGTCCGGCCGCTCGCCGACCACGCGGCCCTGCTTGACGATATAAAAATGCTCGACCGGCCCGCCCGACGGTTTGAGGATGCTGTCGCCGGGGCCATAGAAACGCAGTTGGCACTGCTCCACCAGAAACGCCAGGTGCGCATTTTCCATCTGGTTGAACGGCGGGAAGCGCTGCAGGAATTGCAGGGTGCCGTGGATGTTCTGCAACACGGCGGTTTTACCCGCCTGCGTGAAAGCATCAGCTTTACTCATAACAGTGACCGCAGTTTTTTTGTCGTTATCGTGCTGCATGGTCGACTGCTGCACGGCGGGTGCCCATTGGACGTAAGTCTAGGTCGGGGACCCCTGCGCAAAACTAGGGAAAAGCCTTACATGACTATCGTCCAAAACCCGTAGAACGCCCACTAGGCAAACTTTCCGACGAAGTGCACATTGTTCGCCCTTCCGCAGATGTCTGACGAGTGCTGGGAGATTGATAAGAATTGCTGAGAAACGTATGTCCGACCACGATATTTTGAGTGATGCCGAGCGCGAGGCGCTGAGCGCCGTGATGCTGGAGCCTGATTTACCGCCACAACGCGTGTTGATCGTGGACGACGACAAGGATGCGCGTGAACTGTTGGCGGAAATCCTCGGGCTGGACGGTATTCGCTGCATGACGGCTGACAACGGGGAGAGCGCGTGGGCGTTGTTGAAGTCGCACAGTTCCATTGGGTTGCTGATCACCGATTTGCGCATGGCGCCGAGCGACGGCTTGGAGTTGATCCGCCAGGTGCGCGAATCGCCCCGTGCGGCGTTGCCGATCATCATCATATCGGGGGACGCCGAAGCGCCGGATGTGATTGATGCGATGCATTTAAGCGTGGTGGACTTTCTGCTCAAGCCGATTGATAGCGAGAAGTTGGCGAAGCTGGTGAAGCGGGAGTTGGGGATGGATTCTTGACTGATCGTTCCCACGCGGAGCGTGGGAACGATCTATCAACCGCAAATAAAAAGCCCCGATCTCACGATCAGGGCTTTTTTCATTTACAGGCCATTTTTAGCCTTGAACTCCCGACGCCTGCGGTGCAACACCGGCTCGGTATAGCCATTCGGCTGTTTAGTCCCTTCAATCACCAACTCCACCGCCGCCTGGAACGCGATGTTGCTGTCGAAATCCGGCGCCAGCGGGCGGTACAGCGCGTCTCCGGCATTCTGGCGGTCCACCACTGGCGCCATGCGCTTGAGGCTTTCCATGACCTGGGCTTCATTGACGATGCCGTGGCGCAACCAGTTGGCAATGTGCTGGCTGGAGATGCGCAGGGTGGCGCGGTCTTCCATCAGGCCCACATCGTTGATGTCCGGCACCTTTGAACAACCGACGCCCTGGTCGATCCAGCGCACCACATAGCCAAGAATGCCCTGGGCATTGTTGTCCAGTTCGTTGCGGATCTCTTCTTCGGACCACTCGGTATTTTGCGCCAGAGGAATCGTCAGGATGTCATCCACCGAGGCGCGTTCACGCTTGGCCAACTCGGCCTGGCGGGCGAACACGTCGACCTTGTGGTAGTGCAATGCATGCAGTACAGCCGCCGTTGGCGACGGTACCCAGGCCGTGTTGGCGCCGGCCAGTGGGTGGGCGATTTTCTGTTCGAGCATCGCGGCCATCAGGTCGGGCATTGCCCACATGCCTTTACCGATCTGTGCACGCCCTTGCAGGCCGGTGCTCAAGCCGATATCGACGTTCCAGTTTTCGTAGGCGCCGATCCACTTCTCGGCTTTCATGGCGGCCTTGCGCACCATGGCGCCGGCTTCCATGGAGGTGTGGATTTCGTCGCCGGTGCGGTCGAGGAAGCCGGTGTTGATAAACACCACACGTTCGCTGGCCGCCTTGATGCAGGCCTTGAGGTTGACCGTGGTGCGGCGCTCCTCGTCCATGATCCCGACTTTCAGGGTGTTACGCGTAAGGTTCAGCACGTCTTCGATACGGCCGAACAGCTCGTTGGTGAACGCCGCTTCTTCGGGGCCATGCATCTTCGGTTTGACGATGTACACGGAGCCGGTGCGGCTGTTCTTGCGCGAGCTGTTGCCGTTGAGGCTGTGGATCGCCGCCAGGCTGGTGAGCAGGCCGTCGAGGATGCCTTCCGGCACTTCGTTGCCGTCTTTATCGAGGATCGCGTCGATGGTCATCAAGTGGCCAACGTTGCGCACGAACAACAGTGAGCGGCCGTGCAGGGTGACGTCGTTGCCATCCACGCCGGTGTAGACGCGGTCAGGGTTCATGGTGCGGGTGAAGGTCTTGCCGCCCTTGGCCACTTCTTCGGCCAGGTCGCCCTTCATCAGGCCGAGCCAGTTGCGGTAGATCACCACTTTGTCGTCGGCATCCACGGCGGCGACGGAGTCTTCGCAGTCCATGATGGTGGTCAGCGCAGCTTCCACCAGCACGTCTTTGACGCCGGCGGCGTCGGTTTGGCCGACCGGGGTGCCGGCGTCGATCTGCAGCTCGAAGTGCAGGCCGTTGTGCTTGAACAGGATCGCAATCGGCTCGGCCGCCGGGCCCTGGAACCCGATCAGCTGCGCGTCGTCACGCAGGCCGCTGTTACTGCCGCCCTTGAGGCTGACGATCAGCTTGCCGTCGACGATCTTGTAGCCGGTGGAGTCAACGTGACTGCCGGCGCTGAGCGGCGCGGCTTCGTCGAGAAATGCGCGGGCGAAGGCGATGACCTTGTCGCCGCGCACTTTGTTGTAGCCCTTGCCCTTCTCCGCGCCGTCGGCTTCGCTGATGGCATCGGTGCCATACAGCGCGTCATACAGCGAACCCCAACGTGCATTGGAGGCATTGAGGGCGAAGCGGGCGTTCATCACCGGCACCACCAGTTGGGGGCCGGCCATGCATGCGATTTCGTCGTCGACGTTTTGGGTCGAGGCCTGGAAGTCTGCGGCTTCTGGCAGCAGGTATCCGATGTCTTGCAGGAAGGCTTTGTAGGCCACCGGGTCGTGGGCCTGGCCGGCATGGGTCTGGTGCCAGGTATCGATGCGCGCCTGGAAATCGTCGCGTTTGGCGAGCAGGGCTTTGTTCTTCGGCGCCAGGTCGTGAATGACCTTGTCGGCACCGGCCCAGAACTGGTCGGCAGTGATGCCGGTACCGGGAATGGCTTCGTTGTTCACGAAGTCGAACAGGACTTTGGCGACCTGCAGGCCACCGACTTGAACGTGTTCAGTCATTGCTTGCCTCACTCTGCGGAGCTTATGCGCTTTTTCAGATTTTCATTATGTAGTGCACGGTTGGGCATACTACATGATGACTTGCGGTTGTGAAAATTAGACTAAATACGTCGTTTAGCGACCCACTTTGGTCGGACGGTCACAGCGGAGAATCGGATGTTCTCAAAAAACTATTGGATTGTTCCAGATAAATATAAAAATGGTACACGATTTGTTTTCGAGCTACCGCGCGTCCACCTTGTAGGAGCGAGCTGGCTCGCGAAAAACCTGAGCGTACCGCTGATGTCAGTTTTTTCGCGTTATCGTTGATGACCTTCGCGAGCAAGCTCGCTCCTACAGGAATCGCACCCGAGGTATTTCGCCATGGATCATCTTGTACTCACAATTATTGCCGCCGACAAACCCGGCCTGGTTGAACGCATCGCGCACACCATCGCCGCCCAGGGTGGCAACTGGCTGGAAAGCCGCATGGCCCATATGGCCGGGCAGTTTGCCGGGATTCTGCGCGTCAGCGTTCCCGCAGAGAACCGTCAGGAACTGGTGGGAGCGCTGGAGGATTTATCCACCCACGGCATTCGCGTGCTGGTGGGCGAGGGCAGTTCCGGCCAGGCATCGGCTTGCAAATCGATTGTGATGACCCTGGTGGGCAATGATCGCGCCGGCATCGTGCGGGAGATCACTGCACTGTTGAGCAAGCAGGGCGTCAACCTGGAGCGCTTGAGCACCGACGTGCGCCCGGCCCCGATGAGCGGCGATCCGCTGTTCAACGCCGAGGCCTTGTTGCAAGTGCCGTCAAGCCTGTCCCTGGAGGCGTTGCAGGCGTCCCTGGAAACCCTGGCAGACGATCTGATGGTGGAATTGCGCAACGATGAATGAGCACCCATGAGGTTATGCATGGAAATCTTGCATGGACCTGTGGATAACCTTTGGGTCAATGTCTGCAAGCCAGGCCGGCTAAGGCTTGCAGAGCTTTGAGCGTTTTTTGATCAGCGTTTGCGCACGCTCAGCCAGATATCCACGCTGTACACCACCAGGCCCGCCCAGATAAAGGCAAAGGCGGTCAGCGTGCTGGGCGCCAGGTGTTCGCCGAACAGCAGCACGGCTTCCAGCAACACCAGGGTGGGCGCTACATACTGCAAAAAGCCCAGTGCGGTGTAAGGCAGATGCCGCGCGGCGGCGTTGAAACAGACCAGCGGGATCAGCGTCACGGGGCCTGCGGCCACCAGCCACCAGGCCTCGGAGGTGCTCCAGAATTCCAGCTGTGCGCTGTGGGCCGTCGGGTTGAACAGCAACCAGGCGATGGCAATCGGCACCAGCATCCAGGTTTCCACCACCAGCCCCGGCAGGGCTTTGACCGGCGCCTGTTTACGGATCAGCCCGTAGAAGCCAAAGGTCAGCGCCAGTACCAGCGATACCCACGGCAAACTGCCCACTTGCCACACCTGTTGCGCCACACCGACCGCCGCCAGAACCACGGCCACCCATTGCAGGCGGCGCAGGCGTTCGCCGAGCAGCAGCATCCCCAGCAGTACGTTGACCAGCGGGTTGATGTAGTAACCCAGGCTCGCTTCCAGCATGCGCCCGGTGTTGACCGACCACACATACGTCAGCCAGTTGGCCGCGATCAACGAACCGCTGAGGGCGAGGATCGCCAGGCGCCTGGGGTTGTCGCGCAGTTCGCGAAACCAGCCCGGGTGTTTCCACACCATCAGCAGCAAGCCACCGAACAGTGCCGACCACAGCACGCGATGCACGATGATCTCGGCGGCGGGGACACTGGCAATGGCTTTGAAATAGAGCGGGAACAGGCCCCAGGTGATATAGGCGCTTAGGCCCAGGATGTACCCCTTGCGGGGGGTTGCGGCGTGCATTGCAGAATCCTTGCTTAGGCAGCTAACAAAGCGCAATTGTAAGGATATTTGTCAGGCAATGGGGACCTGCTTTTTGTAGGAGCGAGCTTGCTCGCGAAGATCGTCAACGATAACGCGGGAGGCCTGTTGCCCAATGGCGCTCTCGGGTTTTTCGCGAGCAAGCTCGCTCCTACAGGAGAGCGTCGCGTTGCTCAGAACAGTTTCAAGGGTTCTTCATTGAGGGCCGACAGCTGCTCACGCAACGCCAGCACCTGGTCACCCCAATAGCGCTCGCTGCCAAACCACGGGAAGCTGTGGGGAAAGGCCGGGTCGTCCCAGCGCCGCGCCAGCCAGGCGCTGTAGTGCATCAGGCGCAGGGCGCGCAAGGGTTCGATCAGGGCCAGTTCACGGGGGTCGAAGTCGTGGAACTCCTGGTAGCCGTCCATCAATTCCGACAGTTGACCCAGGCATTCCTGGCGGTCGCCGGCGAGCATCATCCACAGGTCCTGTACCGCAGGGCCCATGCGACAGTCATCCAGGTCGACGATGTGGAACATCTCGTCGCGGCACATCATGTTGCCGGGGTGGCAGTCGCCGTGCATGCGGATGTTCTTGTGCGGGGTGGCCTTGTAGACCTCTTCCACACGTTTGAGCAGGTCGCGCGCCACGGACTCGTAGGCCGGCAACAGGCTTTTGGGAATGAAGTTGCCTTCGAGCAGGGTGGTCAGGGAATCGTGACCGAAGTTCTTCACGCCCAGGGCTTCGCGGTGTTCGAACGGGCGGGTGGACCCCACCGCGTGCAAGCGACCGAGCAGTTGCCCGAGGCGGTACAGCTGGTCGAGGTTGCCCGGCTCCGGCGCGCGGCCGCCACGGCGTGGAAACAGGGTGAAGCGGAAACCCTGGTGCTCGAACAGGCTTGCGCCGTTATGGATCAGCGGGGCGACCACCGGCACGTCGCACTCAGCCAGTTCGAAGGTGAAGCGGTGTTCTTCCAGGATCGCTTCGTTGGTCCAGCGCTGGGGCCGATAGAACTTGGCGATCAGCGGTTCGGAATCTTCGATGCCCACCTGATACACGCGGTTTTCGTAGCTGTTGAGCGCCAAAATGCGCGCATCGCTGAGAAAACCGATGCTTTCGACGGCGTCGAGGACCAGGTCGGGAGTGAGTGTTTCAAACGGGTGGGCCATGCGAACTCCTGCGCGCAGCAGGTCGCCGCGTCCGGCCGGGTATGGTAACCCAGCGGGCTTGAGATAGGGGGCGACTGTGGGATCGCCATCGGGGGCAAGCCCCCTCCCACATTTAACTGTATTCACAAATCAAGTGTGGGAGGGGGCTTGCCCCCGATGAGGCCCTGTCAGGCGCCGACAACCCCACCATCATCGCGCCGAATCGCCAGCACCGACGAACGCGGCTTGCCGTTCGGCAGATGCTCCGGCCACGTCGAGCCGCCGGTTTCGCCAGGGTGTTGAATACCCACAAACAGGGTTTTCTGATCCGGCGAAAAGCTGATCCCGGTGACTTCACACGCCACCGGCCCGACCATGAAGCGACGAATCTCCCCGGTGCCCGGGTCGGCGCACAGCATCTGGTTGTTGCCCATGCCGGCGAAGTCGCCCGCGTTGCTGTAGTCGCCGTCGGTGAGAATCCACAGGCGCCCGGCCTTGTCGAAACCCAGGCCGTCCGGGCTGTTGAACATGTTTTGCGGGTTGATGTTGGACGAGCCGCCCTTCGGCGAGCCCGCGTGTACGCCGGGGTTGCCGGCGACGACGAACAGGTCCCAGGTGAAGTCCGTGGCTCCGTGGTTATCGGCGTCGGCTTTCCAGCGCAGGATCTGGCCGTAGACGTTCTTCTCGCGCGGGTTGGGCCCGCCCACCGGCTGGCCGTCTTCGCCGCGCTTGGCGTTGTTGGTGAGGGTGCAGTAGACCTGGCCGTCCATGGGGCTGACCACGATCCATTCCGGGCGGTCCATGCGCGTGGCTTTCACCACGCTGGCGGCCAGGCGCGCATGGATCAGCACTTCGGCCTGGCTGGCAAAGCCTGCGCCGGCATCGATACCGTTTTTGCCGTGGGTGAGTTCGACCCATTGGCCCTTGCCCCTGGGATGATCGGCATCGCCATTGCCCGCGTCGAAGATCGCCACGTACAAGGTGCCGTGATCGAGCAAATCCTTGTTGGCTTTCGGGTTGTCGTGGTTGATCGGATCGCGGCTGACGAACTTGTAGATGAATTCGCCGCGCTCGTCATCGCCCATGTACACCACCGCGCGTCCGTCGCGGGTCTCGGCCAGGGCCGCGTTTTCGTGCTTGAAACGGCCCAGGGCGGTGCGCTTGACCGGGGTGGATTGCGGGTCGAACGGGTCGATTTCCACCACCCAGCCGTGGCGATTGAGTTCGTTGGGGTTCTTGGCCATGTCGAAGCGCGGGTCGTGGGGGTGCCAGTTGATGTCCTTGCTGGCGGCGACCGCGCCGTAGCGTTTTTGCCCGGCGTCGAAGGCCTGCTGTGGGTTGCTGCTGCCGAAACAGTCGGTGAAGTTCTCTTCGCAGGTGAGGTAAGTGCCCCACGGGGTCTTGCCGTTGGCGCAGTTCTGGAAGGTGCCCAGGGCGTGCTTGCCGGTGTTGTCGGCGCTGGTTTTCAGCCAGTCGTGGCCGGCGGCGGGGCCGCTCAGGCGGATCGGCGTGTTGCCGTGGATGCGCCGGTTGTAGCGTGAATCCTGGACGAACTGCCAGGTATCGCCCTTGCGCTGAATTTCGATCACCGACACGCCTTCGCTGGCCAGGGCCTTGCGCACGTCTTCGGCCGATTGCGGTGCGCCGCCGTGGGCGTAGAGGTAGCGGTAGTTGGTGTATTCGTTGTTGATCGCCATCAAGGCGCGGTTGTCATCGCCGGGGAAGGGAAACAGGCTCATGCCGTCATTGTTGTCGCCGAACTGCTGTTCCTGGGCCTTGGCCGTGCCGTTGCCGGAGGGGTCGAAGGCCGGCGCCTGGGTGCTCAAGGGCTGGCCCCAGCTGATCAGCACCGAGGCGCTGTAGCCGGGCGGCAGGGTGATGGTGTCACTGGTGGCGGCGGCGATGCCGGTGAAGCCCAGCAACGGGCTGGCAGACGCGGCGTTCACGGCCAGGGCGCTGCGGCTGAGCAGGTTGCCACCCAGGAACATCGCCGCGCCGCACAGGGCGCCGGCGCCGATAAAGCGGCGACGGGTAAGGCCGATCATCTGTTCGAGGTCAGTGGCTTGGTTTTCTTCCAGCAGGCTCATGTCAGGCTCCTTACGGTTTTTGCAGACACCTTAAGGAGCGGGCGTGACGAAATTGTTGCAGTTTGATGGCGGGTGCTCGCTACACCGGGGTGCCGAGCAATACCTGGCCGGGGGCGAATTGCACCTGGATCGGCCGGCCAGGCGCGGCGTCGAGTGCGCTCAGTACGGCGGGCTGCGCCAGGGCACACAGCACCTGACCGCTGGGCAGGCCGATGCGGACTTCGCTGGGACCGTCTTCAGCGTCGAGAATCGTCTCGATGACACCGCTCAGGCAATTGTGTCCAAGTGTTGCGGTTTGCCCGATGGCCAATAATTCCAGCCAGCCGGCCTTGATCAGGGCCACCACTTCCACCCCGGGCTCCAGCTCCAGCCGTTGCGTGCTGTCGTGCGTGATGTGCGCATCCAGGTACAGGCCACCCGCCAGTTCCAGGCGCACCGTGTCATTACGGCCATGGCGCTCGATGGCGCTGACTTGGCCATGCAGCTGATTGCGCGCACTGGTGCGCAGCATCAGGCGGCCCAGCAAATTGAAGTCGCGGGCCGCTTCGTCGGTGGCGAGCACCTCGGCTTGCAAGGCTTGCAGGCGCTGATAAAGGCGCAGCACGCGCTCACCTTCGCTTGTCAGCCTGGCGCCGCCACCGCCTTTGCCGCCGACGCTGCGCTCCACCAACGGCGTTTGCGCCAGGTTGTTCAGTTCATCGATGGCGTCCCACGTGGCTTTGTAGCTCAACCCGGCACTTTTGGCGGCACGGGTGATGGACCCCTGTTCGGCGATATGCGCCAGCAACGCGATGCGCTGAGGGCGGCGGATGATGTGCTGGCTGAGCGGCGAGGGCAGGGACATGGGGATACGCCTGGCTGGAATGAGCGGACGTTGCCGCCCGGCGGCCCGGGAGTCAAGTCATGTGCCGGGTTTGGGCGTGCGGGCCAGGCAATACACATCGACCTGACGCGCACCGGCCTTCATCAATAACCGCGCCAGGCTGTGGGCGGTGGCACCGGTGGTCAGCACATCGTCCACCAGCGCCAGGTGCCGGCCCTGCACCCAGGCGCCGGGTGCCAGGGCGAAGGCATTGAGCAGGTTGCGTTTGCGCGTTTTGGCGTCGAGGTCTTGTTGCGCGACGGTTTCCTGGGGGCGTAGCAACAGGTGCTCATCGCAGGGGATGTCCAGATCGGCACTGAGCCAGCGCGCCAGCATCACCGCCTGGTTATAGCCACGCTGGCGCAGACGCTTGGGGGGCATCGGCACCGGTAGCAGGCAATCGGGGCGGCTGAGTTCGGCATTTTCGAACCGATGTTGCAGCAGTCGCCCGAGCAAGCGTCCCAGCAGGTGCCCCAACGGCCAGCGCGCCTGATGCTTGAACCGGCTGATCAGGCTGTCCACCGGGAAGCTGTAGGTCCAGGGCGCAATCACTTGTTGATACGCAGGCGGATGTTTCTGGCATTGGCCGCACACCAAGCCGTCCATGGGCAAGGGCAGGGCGCAGACGTCACAGCGCTCCATCAGCCACGGCAGTTCGGTTTCGCAGGCGTTGCACACACAATCGTCGCTTTCAGCGCGTTCATCGCAGATCAAACAGGTTTGTACGCTTTTTAACCAGATGTAAACCTGGTGTTTGTGGCTTGGTTGACAGCGCATGAATCTTCCTTAAATATGCCGAGCATCCGTGTCGTACCTGTGGGTATTGCCCTTCCCGCAGCGTTAGCCAAAGCATAATCAAGGAATCGCCCATGAGCGCCAGCACCTCTGCCACCCTGCGTCACGATTGGTCTTTGGCCGAAGTCAAAGCCCTGTTCGTGCAGCCGTTCAATGACCTGTTGTTCCAGGCGCAGACCGTGCACCGCGCGCATTTCGACGCCAATCGGGTGCAGGTCTCCACCCTGCTGTCGATCAAAACCGGCGCCTGCCCGGAAGATTGCAAATATTGTCCGCAGTCGGGTCACTACAACACCGGCCTGGAAAAAGAAAAGCTGATGGAGGTGCAGAAAGTCCTCGAAGAGGCTGCCCGCGCCAAGGCCATCGGTTCGACGCGTTTCTGCATGGGCGCCGCCTGGAAACATCCATCGGCCAAAGACATGCCCTACGTGCTGGAGATGGTCAAGGGCGTGAAGGCCATGGGCCTGGAAACCTGCATGACCCTCGGCCGTCTCGATCAGGACCAGACCGCCGCGTTGGCCCAGGCCGGCCTCGACTACTACAACCACAACCTCGATACCTCGCCGGAATTCTACGGTTCGATCATCACCACGCGTACCTACAGCGAACGCCTGCAGACCCTGGCCTATGTGCGTGAGTCGGGGATGAAGATCTGCTCCGGCGGTATTCTCGGCATGGGCGAGTCCCTCGATGACCGCGCCAACCTGCTGATCCAGCTGGCCAACCTGCCGGAGCATCCGGAGTCGGTGCCGATCAACATGCTGGTCAAGGTGGCCGGTACGCCGTTGGAAAACGCCAAGGACATCGACCCGTTCGACTTCATCCGCATGCTGGCGGTGGCGCGCATCCTGATGCCGCAATCCCATGTGCGCCTGTCGGCCGGCCGTGAGGCGATGAACGAGCAGATGCAGGCCCTGGCGTTCTTTGCCGGCGCCAACTCGATTTTCTACGGCGACAAGCTGCTGACCACCGCCAACCCGCAGGCGGACAAGGACATGCAACTGTTCTCGCGCCTCGGGATTCTGCCGGAGGCGCGTGAAGAGCATGCCGACGAAGTGCATCAGGCGGCCATTGAACAGGCGTTGGTGGAGCAGAAGAGCAGCGAACAGTTCTACAACGCCGCCGCCGTTTGATTGAAATGCATTCAAAAGGTGGGAGGGGGGCAAGCCCCCTCCCACCTTTTGAACCGCGAACACCCTGCTGAATCGAGGCCTGCATGTCTTTCGATCTCGCCGCGCGCCTCGCTGCCCGCCGTGCCGAACACCTTTACCGTCAACGCCCCTTGCTGGAGAGCCCCCAGGGCCCGGAAGTGGTGGTGGACGGCAAGCCGCTGCTCGCGTTTTGCAACAATGACTACCTTGGCCTGGCCAACCATCCACAGGTGATAGAAGCCTGGCGCGCCGGTGCGTCGCGCTGGGGCGTGGGCGGTGGCGCGTCGCACCTGGTGGTGGGGCATGCCACGCCGCACCATGAGCTGGAAGAATCCCTGGCCGACCTGACCGGGCGTCCGCGTGCGTTGCTGTTTACCACCGGCTACATGGCCAACCTCGGCGCGGTCACCGCCTTGGTGGGGCAGGGCGATACCGTGCTGGAAGATCGTCTGAACCATGCGTCGTTGCTGGATGCCGGTTTGTTGTCCGGCGCACGGTTTACCCGTTACCTGCATAACGATGCTGCCAGCCTGGCCAAGCGCCTGGAGAAAGCCACCGGTAACGCACTGGTGGTGACCGATGGCGTATTCAGCATGGATGGCAACCTCGCCGATCTGCCGGCACTGGCCCGCGAAGCCAGGGCCAGGGGCGCCTGGTTGATGGTGGACGACGCCCACGGTTTCGGCCCGCTGGGGGCCAATGGCGCGGGGATCGTCGAGCATTTTGGCTTGAGCCAGGAAGACGTGCCGGTGTTGGTCGGCACCCTCGGCAAAGCCTTCGGCACCGCCGGTGCCTTTGTGGCGGGCAGTGAAGAACTGATCGAGAGCCTGATTCAATTCGCCCGGCCCTACATCTACACCACCAGCCAGCCGCCGGCGCTGGCCTGCGCCACCCTCAAAAGCCTGGAGCTGCTGCGTACCGAGCATTGGCGCCGCGAGCACCTCAACGGGTTGATCCGTCAGTTCCGCCAGGGCGCCGAGCAGATCGGCCTGGCGTTGATGGGCAGCTTTACACCGATCCAGCCGATCCTGATGGGCGACAGCGCACGAGCCTTGCGCCTGTCGCAGATGCTGCGCGAGCGCGGGCTGATGGTGACGGCGATCCGCCCCCCCACCGTGCCCGCCGGCAGCGCCCGTTTGCGCGTGACATTGACGGCGGCCCACAGCGCAGTCCAGGTGCAGCTATTGTTAAACGCATTGGAAGCGTGTTTCCGGTTGTTAAACACCACGGAGCCCGAGCATGCGTGATCGACTGGTATTGCTGCCCGGCTGGGGCCTGGGTGTGTCGCCGCTGGAACCGCTGGCCGCAGCGTTGCACGGCTTGAATGAACACCTGCACGTGCAGATCGAACCGTTGCCGGCCCTGGATTCCAGCGACTTGAGCGAATGGCTCGACGAACTGGATGCCACGCTGCCGGACAATACCTGGCTCGGCGGCTGGTCCCTGGGCGGCATGCTCGCCTCGGAGCTGGCGGCACGCCGTGCAGAGCGTTGCTGCGGATTGCTCACCCTAGCGAGCAATCCGTGTTTTGTCGCCCATGACGGTTGGCCGCAGGCGATGCCTGCCGAAACATTCGACGCGTTCCTCGCCGGCTGCCACGCCGACTCCCAGGTCACCCTCAAGCGCTTCGGCCTGTTGTGCGCCAAGGGCGCGGCCGACCCGCGCGGGCTCTCGCGTTTGCTGGTCAGTGGCGCACCGAATACCTCGCCCAGCGTGTTGATGCCCGGCCTGGAATTGCTTGCCCAATTGGACACCCGCGCCGCCTTGCAGGCGTTTCGCGGGCCGCAACTGCACCTGTTTGCCGGTCAGGACGGGCTGGTGCCCGCCGAAGCCGCCAGTGACTTGCTGGCGCTGCTGCCCGATGTGGAAATCGGCCTTATTGAACAGGCCGGTCACGCTTTTCTTCTGGAGGACCCCCACGGTGTAGCGGGGGCCATCCAGGCTTTTTTGCATGAGTGCGTCGATGACTGATCTATCCCATCCCCACCTGCCGGGCGCCTTGCCCGACAAGCGCCAGGTGGCCGCTTCGTTCTCCCGGGCTGCGGCCAGTTATGACAGCGTGGCCGAGCTGCAGCGGGCGGTGGGGCATGCCCTGCTCGCGCAATTACCGCCGGGGCTCGCGCCACAACGCTGGCTCGACCTGGGCTGCGGCACGGGCTATTTCAGCCGTGCGCTGGGTGAGCGCCTGCCTGCCAGCCAGGGCACCGCGCTGGATATCGCCGAAGGCATGCTCAAGCATGCGCGGCCTGCTGGCGGCGCGCAGCACTTCATCGCCGGCGATGCGGAACGCTTGCCCCTGAAGACTGGCAGCTTCGAGCTGATGTTCTCCAGCCTGGCGGTGCAGTGGTGTGCGAACTTCGACGCAGTCCTCAGTGAGGCCTTTCGCGTGCTGCAACCGGGCGGTGTGCTGGCCTTTGCCAGCCTGTGCGTAGGCACGCTGGATGAGCTGCGCGAGAGCTGGCGCGCGGCGGATGGCTGGGTTCACGTCAACCGTTTTCGCACCTTCGAGGCCTATCAGCAGCTGTGCGCAGCCAGTGGCTTTCGGGTGACGAGCCTGGAACGGCGGCCCCATGTCCTGTATTACCCGGACGTGCGCAGCCTGACCCATGAGTTGAAAGCATTGGGCGCACACAACCTCAACCCAGGGCGCCCGGGAGGGTTGACGGGGCGCGCACGGATTGCGGCGCTGGTGCAGGCCTACGAGCAGTTCCGTCAGGCCCAGGGCCTGCCGGCCACTTACCAAGTGGTGTACGCCGTACTGGAGAAACCGCTATGAACGCCGCTTATTTCATCACCGGCACCGACACCGACGTGGGCAAGACCACCATTGCCGCCGGCCTTCTGCATGCCGCGCGCCAGGCGGGTAAAACCACGGCTGCGGGAAAACCCGTGGCGTCGGGCTGCCAGGTCACGCCCAAGGGCTTGCGTAACGCCGATGCCCTGGCGCTGCTTGCCGAATGTTCGTTGCCGTTGACCTATGCCGAGGTCAACCCGGTGGCGTTGGAACCGGCGATTGCGCCGCATCTGGCGGCACGTGAGGCGGGCGTTGCGCTGACGGTGCAATCCTTGCTCCAGCCCATGCAGCGGATTCTCGGACACAACGCGGACTTCACGTTGATCGAGGGCGCAGGGGGGTGGCGCGTGCCGCTGGCCGATCAAGCCAACCTGTCGGACCTGGCCATGGCCCTCAAATTACCGGTGATCCTGGTGGTGGGTGTGCGTCTTGGGTGTATCAGCCATGCGTTGCTGACCGCCGAAGCGATCGCGCGCGATGGATTGCCGCTGGCCGGTTGGGTGGCCAATATCATCGACCCGAAGACCTCTCGTCTGGAAGAGAACCTCGCCACCCTGGCCGAGCGTTTGCCGGCGCCCTGCCTTGGACGGGTGCCGAAACTCAAGCATGCCGGGGCAGCCGAGGTGGCCGCTTACCTGCAAATGGACCTGCTTGACTGATTTTGGCTATCGCTAAGGCAATGTGCCATTAGTGTTTTTAACGGGCCTTTCGCCAGGATGTCTGGTTCAATTGGCCTTCACGATTCTCTAAAGGCAGGCTTACGCCATGGAAATCTCTGGAAGCAGCGCGTTTTATTCGGGCCTGAGCACCATCCAGGCCGGGCAGAACCGTGTCGACCAGGCCGCTGGGAAGATCGCCAGCGCGTCGACGACCCAGCCATCGGCCGCGCAAAGCGACCGTCTGCAAGCCAATGATCGTGCTCAGGCGTCCAACTCGGCGAGCAATATGGTCGAAATGGCCCAAGGCAAGTTTCAAGTGGAGCTGGGCGCGAAAGTCGCCAAGGCTTCGGACGAAATGCTCGGTACGTTGATCGATACCTACGCCTGATTCCCCTGAGGCATGCCATTTAAAATGTGGGAGGGGGGCTTGCCCCCGATAGCCAATATCTACACAACTTAGGCTATAGCCACGAACGCTAACCACGATGCGAAGCGAGGCGCTCTTGATCTGGCTTTTGATCTTGATCTCAGGCGCCCCGTTAAACCACGCTGGCCGAACGCAGGCTTGAATCCGTGGGTAACCCGGCAGGACGCCGGGTTAGCCGCACTGGGCCATGGATGGCCCATTGCGGCGGCCCACGGATTCAAGCCGGAGAGAGGGCACACCGAGCCCAAGCGAGGTGCCGAGTGGTGGGGCAAGAGCGTTTTGCTTACTTTTGCGCTTTTCAAAAGTGAGCCGCTGTAAAAGCGGAACCACTAGCAGCCGTTACCGCAGAAACGGATATGTACTCAATCTGATCCAACATCCTGGTCGGCCCAGAGGCCGCCATCGGGGGCAAGCCCCCTCCCACATTTGGACCTCGGAGCGTCAGGTAGATACGCTTTAGCTCCCTCGCCAAAGGTGCGGTGTCGCACCGAAATTGTGTAGATGCCTATGGCCATCGGGGGCAAGCCCCCTACCACATTGTTTTGTGCCCTCTCGCTTAACTCCTACACTTCTTAATCATGTGGCATCACGCCACAGGCTTGGCCGTGCGCGCCATTGACCCGCATCAAGACAAACGGCGTCGGGCCGACGCTTGACAACCCCAGGTCGTAAACGTATGTTTCAAACACCTGTTTGACCGCCATCATCCTTTCACGCGGTTGTTCATCCCAGATACATCAGCAGAGGTTTATCGCTATGCCTGACTACAAGGCCCCCTTGCGTGATATTCGCTTCGTTCGTGACGAACTGCTCGGTTATGAAGCGCACTATCAGAGCCTGCCGGCTTGCCAGGACGCTACCCCGGACATGGTTGACGCCATTCTCGAAGAAGGCGCCAAGTTCTGTGAGCAAGTGCTGGCGCCGCTGAACCGCGTGGGTGACATCGAAGGGTGTACCTGGAGCGAGTCAGGCGTTAAAACCCCTGCCGGTTTCAAAGAAGCCTACAAACAGTTCGTCGAAGGCGGCTGGCCAAGCCTGGCCCATGACGTGGAGCACGGTGGCCAAGGCCTGCCGGAGTCCCTGGGCCTTGCCGTGAGTGAAATGGTCGGCGAAGCCAACTGGTCGTGGGGCATGTACCCAGGCCTGTCCCACGGCGCGATGAACACTATTTCCGAGCACGGCACGCCGGAGCAGCAAGAGGCCTACCTGACCAAGCTGGTGTCGGGCGAGTGGACCGGCACCATGTGCCTGACCGAGCCGCACTGCGGCACCGACCTGGGCATGCTGCGCACCAAGGCCGAACCTCAGGCTGACGGCTCCTACAAAGTCTCCGGCACCAAGATCTTCATCTCGGCCGGTGAGCACGACATGGCCGACAACATCGTCCACATCGTACTGGCGCGCCTGCCCGATGCACCGGCCGGTACCAAGGGTATCTCGCTGTTTATCGTGCCCAAATTCCTGCCCAACGCCGATGGTTCGATCGGTGAGCGCAACGCGGTGACCTGTGGCTCCCTGGAGCACAAGATGGGCATCCACGGCAACGCCACCTGCGTGATGAACTTCGACGCGGCCACCGGTTACCTGATCGGCCCGGCGAACAAAGGCCTGAATTGCATGTTCACCTTCATGAACACCGCTCGCCTGGGAACCGCGCTGCAAGGCCTGGCCCACGCCGAGATCGGTTTCCAGGGTGGCCTGAAATATGCGCGTGACCGCCTGCAAATGCGTTCCCTGACCGGCCCGAAAGCGCCGGAAAAAGCCGCCGACCCGATCATCGTGCACCCTGACGTGCGCCGCATGCTGCTGACCATGAAAGCCTTCGCCGAAGGCAACCGTGCGATGGTGTACTTCACCGCCAAGCAAGTGGACATCGTCAAGTACGGCACCGATGACGAAGCCAAGAAACAGGCCGATGGCCTGCTGGCCTTCATGACCCCGATCGCCAAGGCGTTCATGACCGAAGTCGGTTTCGAGTCCGCCAACCACGGCGTACAGATCTACGGCGGTCACGGCTTTATCGCCGAGTGGGGCATGGAGCAGAACGTTCGCGACAGCCGCATTTCGATGCTGTACGAAGGCACCACCGGTATCCAGGCCCTCGACCTGCTCGGCCGTAAAGTGCTGATGACCCAGGGCGAAGCGCTCAAGGGTTTCACCAAGATCGTGCACAAGTTCTGCCAGGCCAACGAAGGCAACGAAGCCGTCAAGGAATTCGTTGCGCCGCTGGCGGCGCTGAACAAAGAGTGGGGCGAGCTGACCATGAAGGTCGGCATGGCTGCGATGAAAGACCGTGAAGAAGTCGGCGCCGCCTCGGTGGACTACCTGATGTATTCCGGTTATGCCTGCCTGGCTTACTTCTGGGCCGACATGGCGCGCCTGGCTGCCGAGAAACTGGCCGCCGGCACCAGCGAAGAGGCGTTCTACACCGCCAAGCTGCAGACCGCGCGCTTCTACTTCCAGCGCATCCTGCCGCGTACCCGCACCCATGTAGCGACCATGCTGTCGGGCGCCAAAAACCTGATGGACATGAAAGAAGAAGACTTCGGCCTGGCTTACTAAGCCTTACCGGGTTCAGAAAAACCGCTTCCTTCCGGGGAAGCGGTTTTTTTTGTGTGTGCGAAGGCCGCTGACCAAGCATTGAAATGCGGTGAATGTGGGAGGGGGCTTGCTCCCGATTGCGGTATGTCAGCTACACGATTCGGCGGCTGTCACACTGCAATCGGGAGCAAGCCCCCTCCCACATGCGTTCTGTGCCGATCCGAAAAATGCGCGCTGACGCTAAGGCTTTAATGAAGCGTGCCGTTACAGTGATGGCAATGTGATACAGGTCGGACGGGTTGTGTTTAACTGGCTGTGTAGAAGCACCATGCCATTACTTTTTGCGGGTCGGAGTTCTACCCTTGTTACGCGTGTCCGCTGTGCGGTTCAGTCATTTCCTACCCTCGTTGCTGCTGTTGATGGCTGGGCTCTCGGCTGCTTATCTCAAGGACCTCAACGTTTTCTTCACCTCGCTGTTCAACGTGCTGCCGACCCTGGTGCTGTTGCTCGGCGGAGCGTACTGCGCGGTGTATCGGCGCCAGCGTGAGTTGTTCCTGATGGTCACGGTGTACGTCGTCTATTTCCTGCTGGACACCCAGACCGATTTCTACCGCGACAATGGTCGCGTGCGCGAAGACGCCGCCGTCGTGTTTCACCTGTGCTGCCTGCTGCTGCCCTTGCTGTTCAGCGTGTACGCGCTGTGGCAGGAAAAGACTCACCTGTTCCGTGACTTCGTCGCGCGTTGCGCGGTGCTGTTGGCCGTCGGCAGCGTGGCGTTTGCGCTGGAGCAACGTTACCCACAGGGCGTGCTGGACTGGCTGGCCGAGATTCGCTGGCCGGCGCTGCATGGCGCGTGGATGAGCTTGATCCAGCTTTCATACCCGATGTTTCTGATTGGCTTTATCACCCTGGCCGCCCAGTACTGGTATCAGCCGCGCCCGCTGCACGCTGCGCAATTGGTGGGGTTGCTGGGGATGTTCTGGATGCTGCCGCAAACCTTCATCCTGCCGTTTACGCTCAACATCATGTGCAGCCAGGTGATGCTGATGATCGCTGCCGGTGTGGCGCATGAGGCGTATCAAATGGCCTTTCGCGATGAGCTGACCGGCTTGCCGGGCCGCCGCGCCCTGAACGAACGCATGCAGCGGCTGGGGCGCAACTATGTGTTGGCGATGAGCGATGTGGACCACTTCAAGCGTTTCAACGATACCCACGGCCATGACGTGGGCGACCAGGTGTTGCGCCTGGTGGCGAGCAAACTGTCCAAGGTCAGCGGCGGCGGGCGCGCCTACCGTTACGGCGGTGAAGAGTTCGCCGTGGTGTTTGCCGGCAAGAGCCTGGATGAATGCCTGCCGCACCTGGAGGCGATCCGCGAAAGCATCGCCAGCTATGCGATCAAGTTGCGCAACCCGGACCGCCCCAATGACGACCATCAAGGTCGCCAGCGTCGGGCCGCCAGTGGTGCGTCCAGTGTGTCGGTGACGGTCAGCATCGGCGTGGCCGAACGTCAGGCCGAGCAGCGTAGTCCTGAAGAAGTGCTCAAGTGCGCCGATCAGGCGCTCTATGCCGCCAAGGGCGCCGGGCGCAATTGCGTGATCGCGGCCGGGCAGAACCGTCGCGGCGCCGTGCGCATGGAAAGCGCTGCCGGTTGAGTAATGGCGCTGTATTCAGCAGCGCTACAGTGATTGTTCGCGGCGTTGGCCGGCAGTAGGTTGAGTCCATCTGCCGCCGGAGACATCGCCATGCCTGAGTACAAAGCTCCCCTGCGCGACATGCGCTTTCTGATCGATAACGTGTTCGATTTCCATGGTCACTACGCGGCCCTGGGCGCGACGGACGCCAGCCCCGACATGGTCAGTGCGATTCTCGAAGAAGGCGCGAAGTTCTGCGAAAACGTCCTCGCGCCGCTCAATCGCAGCGGCGACGAGGAGGGCTGCCATTTTGACAATGGCGTCGTGACCACGCCCAAGGGGTTCAAGCAAGCCTTCGCCCAGTACGTCGAAGGCGGCTGGCACGGCGTGGCGGCGGACCCGGCCTACGGCGGCCAGGGGTTGCCGCAGTCCCTCGGGCTGGTGCTGAGCGAGATGATCGGCTCCAGCAATACGTCCTGGGGCATGTACCCGGGCCTGACCCACGGCGCAATGTCGGCGATTCACGCCCACGGCACCGACGAACAGAAAGCCACGTACCTGCACAAACTCACCGCCGGCGAGTGGACCGGCACCATGTGCCTGACCGAAGCCCACTGCGGCACCGACCTGGGTTTGATCAAGACTCGCGCCGTTCCCCAGGCCGATGGCAGTTATGCGCTCACCGGCAGCAAGATCTTCATCTCGGCCGGTGAGCACGACATGAGTGCCAATATCATCCATCTGGTGCTGGCCAAGCTGCCGGATGCACCGGCGGGGACCAAAGGCATCTCGTTGTTCATCGTGCCCAAGTTTCATGCCGATTCCGGCGAACGCAACGCCGTGCAGTGCGGCTCCATCGAACACAAGATGGGCATCAAGGCTTCGGCCACCTGTGTGCTGAACTTCGACGGCGCCAGGGGTTTCCTGATTGGCGAAGCCAACAAAGGCCTCAACTGCATGTTCACCATGATGAACCACGCGCGCCTGGGCACCGGGATGCAGGGGCTGTGCAATGGCGAGGCAAGCTTTCAGGGCGCGATCAAATATGCCGGGGAGCGCCTGCAAATGCGCTCGCTGACCGGCGCCAAGTCCCCGGACAAACCCGCCGACCCGATCATCGTGCATGCTGATGTACGTCGCATGTTGCTGACCATGAAAGCCTTCAACGAGGGCAACCGTGCGCTGACCTACTTCACCGCCCAGTTGCTCGACACCGCGCACTTGAGCCGCGACGCCGCCCAGCGCCAGGAGGCCGAGGACCTGTTGGCCTTCCTCACGCCGATCTGCAAAGCCTTCATGACCGAAACCGGGCTGGAGGTGACCAACCACGGTATGCAAGTGTTCGGCGGCCATGGCTATATTCGCGAGTGGGGCATGGAGCAACTGGCGCGTGATGCGCGGATTGCGCCGATCTACGAAGGCACCAACGGCATCCAGGCGCTCGATCTGCTGGGGCGCAAGGTGCTGGGCAGCCAGGGCAAGTTGCTGCGCGGCTTTACCAGAATCGTGCATAAGTTCTGTGCCGCCAATGCCGAACATCCGCAACTCAAGGCCCATGTCGAACAGCTCAATCAGTTGAACCAGCAATGGGGCGAGCTGACGCTGAAGGTCGGTACGGCGGCGATGAGCAATCCCGACGAAGTGGGAGCGGCGGCCATGGACTACCTGATGTACAGCGGCTACATCATCCTCGCCTACCTGTGGCTACGCATGGCGATTGCGGCGCAGGCGCACGACGACCCAGGGTTTGCCCAGGCCAAGCAGGCCACGTGTGACTTTTATTTCAAGCGCCTGTTACCGCGCACCACGATGCACAGGGCAGCAGTGGAGGCGGGCAGCGAATGCCTGATGAGCCTGCCGGCGCAGGCATTCGCATTGTAAACGTGCGGCAACAGCCTGGTTCGTGACTTACAAATACTTGTCGGTCACGAACGGACCCTATGTGTCTTAAAAGTTGTTCGGGTACACTCGGAGCCTGTAAAACCGATCCTATCGAATCACTTTTCACGTTCTCACGAGGTTTGCCATGGCTGATTACAAAGCGCCGTTGCGTGATATGCGCTTCGTCCTCAACGAAGTTTTTGACGTCGCCACCACCTGGGCGCAGTTGCCTGCCCTGGCAGACACGGTTGACGCCGAAACCGTTGAAGCCATCCTCGAAGAGGCCGGCAAGGTCACCGCCAAGTCCATCGCGCCGTTAAGCCGTGGCGGTGATGAGCAAGGCTGCCGCTGGGTGGACGGTGCCGTCAGCACGCCGGACGGTTTCCCACAGGCTTACGCGACCTATGCCGAAGGTGGCTGGGTGGGCGTCGGCGGCGATCCGGTGTATGGCGGTATGGGCATGCCCAAGGCGGTGTCGGCGCAGGTCGAGGAGATGATCAACTCGTCCAGCCTGGCGTTCGGCCTGTACCCGATGTTGACCTCGGGCGCTTGCGTGTCGATCAATACCCACGCCAGCGACGAACTCAAGGCCACCTACCTGCCGAAGATGTATTCCGGCGAATGGGCCGGTTCCATGTGCCTGACCGAAGCCCATGCTGGTACCGACCTGGGCATGATTCGCACCAAGGCCGAGCCGCAGGCGGATGGTTCCTACAAAGTCAGCGGCACCAAGATTTTCATTACCGGCGGTGAACACGACCTGACCGAAAACATCATCCACTTGGTGTTGGCCAAGCTACCGGATGCGCCGGCGGGGCCCAAGGGCATTTCGCTGTTCCTGGTCCCCAAGTTCATGGTGAACGCCGACGGCAGCCTCGGTGCCCGCAACCCGGTGACCTGCGGCTCGATCGAACACAAGATGGGCATCCAGGCCTCCGCGACGTGCGTGATGAACTTCGACGAAGCCGTCGGCTACCTCGTCGGTGAGCCCAACCGTGGCTTGGCGGCGATGTTCACCATGATGAACTACGAGCGCCTGGGGGTAGGTATCCAGGGCCTGGCTTCCGGCGAGCGCTCCTATCAGAACGCGATTGAATATGCCCGAGATCGGGTGCAGAGCCGTTCGCCATTGGGCGCCCAAGCCAAGGATAAACCGGCCGATCCGATCATCGTGCACCCGGACGTGCGCCGCATGCTGCTGACCATGAAGGCGGCGAACGAGGGCGGTCGTGCGTTCTCCACCTATGTGGCCACGCAGTTGGACATCGCCAAATTCAGCGAAGACGCTGCTGCCCGTGAGCGCGCCGACAACCTGGTGGCGCTGCTGACGCCGGTCGCCAAGGCGTTTCTCAGCGACCTGGGCCTGGAAACCACCGTGCTCGGCCAGCAAGTGTTCGGTGGCCACGGCTACATTCGCGAGTGGGGTCAGGAGCAATTGGTGCGTGACGTGCGCATCACCCAGATCTACGAAGGCACCAATGGTATCCAGGCACTGGATTTGATGGGGCGCAAGATTGTCGGCAGCGGCGGCGCGTTCTACACCTTGTTCGCCGATGAGATCCGCCAGTTCATCGCCAGTGCCGGCGCGCAACTGGGCGAGTTCACCCGCCCGCTCGGCGCGGCGGTGGACAACCTGGACGAATTGACCGCCTGGGTGCTGGACCGTGCCAAGACCAATCCGAATGAAATCGGCGCGGCATCGGTGGAATACCTGCACGCGTTTGGTTACATGGCGTATGCCTATATGTGGGCACGCATGGCCAAGGCCGCGTTGGGCAAAGAGGCCGAAGACGATTTCTATGCCAGCAAGCTGGGCACGGCGCGCTTTTACTTTGCGCGCCTGTTGCCGCGTATTCATTCGTTGAGCGCGTCGGTGAAGGCCGGTAGCGAGTCGCTGTTCCTGATGGATGAAGCACTGTTCTAGGGGCGAAGCGTGCGTGTAAGCAATCTCTTACATGACGTGCTGCTAATCGTCCTCTATCGCCAAATTGGATCCACGGATAATCTACTTCACATGGACGTCGCGCAGGAAGCGCAAAGCAACAACACGGACACGTAGGATTCTGCCAGGATGGCGGAGTGAAATGGATGTCAGGGAAACAGTCTGCAAAGCCCCGCTTCGGCGGGGTTTTCTTTTGCCCGCGAAAAAGTCAGGCGCCCGCCTGCGGGGCATTCATCACGTCTTCGAGCAACGTGCGCAGCAACGCCACCGTCGCTTGCTGGCGCTGCACGTCACGGCACACCAAACCGACTTTCAACGGCACCCTGGGTTCGCTCAAGGGTTTCCACAGCAGCGACTGGCTGTTGTGTTCGTCCTGGGAACGCCCCGGCAACACAGTGGCCAACTGCGTATGAGGCAGGCTGTCGAGAATCCCCGCCATGGTATTGAGCTCGGCCTGCACCTGCGGGCGTCGGCCCAGGTTGGCCAACTGACCCTGCCAGATCTGCCGTACCTGGAATTCCTCCCCCAGCAGCAACATCGGCAACTCCGCTGCCTGTTTCAGCGAGACCTTCTTGAATTCCCGCAAGGGATGTTGCTCAGGGATGACCACCTTCAATTCATCCTCGTACAACAACACGCCATGCAGGCCCGGTTGGCGGGGTGGCAGGTAGCTGATGCCGATGTCCAGCGAGCCGTTGAGCAGCCGCCGCTCGATCTCAAGCCCGGTCAATTCGTAGATCTGCACGACCAGGTGCGGTTGGGCCTTGCGCACCCGCTCGAGCATTTGCGGCACCAGGCTGGTGTGCACGGTTTGCAGCACACCGATGGCCAAGGTGCGCATCGCCTGGCCCTTGAAGTTACGCAACGCCTCCACGGCTTGCTGCATGCCGTCGATCAGGGGCAAGGCGTGGTTGTACAGCGTGTGTGCGGCGAGTGTGGGGAGCAGGCGCTTGCTGCTGCGTTCGAACAGGCTCACGTCGAGGTTCTGCTCCAGTTGGCGAACCTGCTGCGATAAGGCCGGCTGGGAGATCGACAGACGCTCTGCGGCACGCCCTACGTGGCCTTCCTCATAAACCGCGACGAAATAACGCAGTTGCTTGAAATCCATAAGATTTGCTTATCGAAAAAGCTGGAAAATCGAAATGGCCGTTGGCCTCCGAGCGGCCTAGTCTAGCGCCTATTCGCAGGGCTTACAGGGCCGAATCGGGCAATGACTCACGTTTTTGGTAATGGCGTTTACATAGGCAAGACAAAACACCGCGTCGCGCTGTTGGTACCCGACACCTACCCAGGTGCGGTTGCTATCGGGGCTGAACTGTGAACCTGTTCCGGCGTCCGGCGCCCAGTCTTGACGACCTGGTACTTCATGCTCAGCCTGATGATTTTTCCAACCAATGCCTGATGCCCACTGTCGCGCGTCCCTGCGAGGTGTTCGTCCAGGGTCAAGGCGCCTGGCTTTCGGACAGTAACGGCCGTGCCTACCTGGATTTCAGCCAGGGCGGCGGCGCCAACAGCCTCGGCCATAGCCCACAAGCGGTGCGCGACGCCATCACCGAACAGATGCAAACCGTGATCAACCCGGGCATGGGCTTGTACAACCGGGCGCAGCTCGACCTGGTTGATCGCCTGTGCCATCACACCGGCAGCGATCAGGCCTACCTGCTCAACAGCGGTGCCCAGGCCTGCGAAGCCGCAATCAAACTGGCGCGCAAATGGGGCCAACTGCATCGCGGCGGCGCTTATCACATCATTACGGTGAGCAACGGCTGCCACGGCCAGAGCTTCGCCGCGATGTCGGCTTCGGCCGTTGCCTGGGAAAACCGTTTCGAGCCGCAATTGCCGGGTTTCAGTCATGTACCTTTCAACGATCTGCCGGCTTTGCACGCCGCCGTCGATGCGCATACCGTCGCCATCATGCTGGAGCCGATCCAAAGCGCCGCCGGTGTCATCCCTGCGACCGAACACTACCTCAAGGGCGTCGAACGTCTGTGCCGCGAACTGGGCATCCTGCTGATTCTCGATGAAGTGCAAACCGGGATCGGCCGCTGCGGCAGTCTGCTCGCCGAGCAGCAATATGGCATTCGCGCCGACATCATTACCCTCGGCAAAGGCCTGGGCGGTGGCGTGCCGCTGGCGGCGTTGCTGGCACGCGGCACCGCCTGTTGCTTCGAAACGGGCGAGCTGGACGGTACCCATCACGGCAATGCGCTGATGGCCGCAGCGGGGATCGCGGTGCTCGAGGCCGTGTTGACCGACGGCTTTCTCGAACACGTACGCGAATCCGGCCTCTACCTGGCAGAAGGCCTTACCCGCCTGGCCTACCGTTACGAGCATGGGCAACTGCGCGGCAACGGACTGATATGGGGCCTGACGCTGTCGGACGATTGCGCGGCTGCGGTGGTAAAGGCCGCGCTGCACGAAGGCCTGATCCTCACGGCTGCGCAGCCGGATTCCCTGCGTTTCACCCCCGCCCTGAACATCGGTAAGAACCACATTGACGAAATGCTCCTACGCCTGGCCCGTGCCTTCTCTCGGGTACGCACCGCCCAACTGCAATGCCGCAAGGGCATTGCCGTCTGATCCCATTTCCTGAACCGTCTCGCGGGATACGCGGCGCCTCCAGCCTGATTCTTTTGGCTGGGGGCGTTTTTTTGCGTGCGTAATTTTTGGATTGAAAAGGTTGCTTGTGCGTCGTTGGAAACAATGGCTTTTTAGCGGGCTTCGGCAAGGAATGTCGATGGGGGCGCCCAACGCCCTCTTCTAATCTATACCACCGAGTGGTATGTTTTCGAGAAGGATTTTCATGAAGCTCAGATTGTTCAAAACTCGGAATTTTGCGAAAGCAGCCAGCAAAGCTTGGATAAGCGATTCTGAGCTAAAAGAAGCATTCAGCGATTTGCTGAACGGGCAGGCTGAAAATTTGGGCGCCGGCGTTTGGAAGAAGCGGCTGAACCAAAATCGCCATCGCTCCATTGTCCTGGCTAAAGGCAGGCACTACTGGGTCTACCAATTGCTGTTCGCCAAGCAGAGTCAGAGCAATATCAGTCAGCGTGAACTGGATGGCTTTCGGTTGCTGGCCAAGCTCTACGAAGACTTAAACCATGTCCAGATTCAGCAATTGCTGGATTTAAAAGAGTTTGTGGAGATACATCATGACCAGGAAATATAAAAGTGAGGCGCTTGAGTCTATTCACCAGTCCGCCGAAGCGCTTTATACAATTGGCGCCATCAGCAAAACCACGCTTCGTGAGTTCGACGAAACGTGTCTAGCAACGGTGCCTGCACATATGCCAGCCGAGCAGATCAAACACTTGCGTGAAAGCAGCCACGTCAGCCAGCCCGTGTTCGCGCGCTACCTGAACACCAGCGCATCGACTGTTAAGCAGTGGGAGTCCGGCGAAAAACAACCCAGCGGCATGGCGCTCAAGTTGTTGAGCATTGTTCAAAAGCATGGCCTGCAGATTCTGGCATGAGATGGCCCAATGCCAGAAACCACTGAACCCTCACGAAGCGCCAATGTCGATTAGCTACACGGCTCACACGAGCCGATTTTCTGGAGCTGACCCATGGACATCATTCGTATCATCATCGCCATTCTGCTGCCGCCACTGGGTGTGTTCCTGCAAGTAGGATTTGGCGGCGCATTCTGGCTGAACATCCTGCTGACCCTGTGCGGTTACTTCCCCGGCATCATTCACGCCGTGTACATCATCGCCAAGCGCTGAGGCCCTCAGCCTTTTGCGATGAGGCGTGAATTGCGCTCATTGCGAAACGCCAGCTGTTCAATGGTCTGGGTGGCATGTTCGGCTTCTTCCCGCGCTTGCAGGATGATGCCGTGCTGCTCGGACTTGCTGCACACCGGGTCTGCGTTACTCGCATCCCCGGTGAGCATGAAAGCCTGGCAGCGGCAGCCGCCGAAGTCCTTTTCCTTCTCATCGCATGAACGGCACGGCTCGGGCATCCAGTCGTAGCCGCGAAAGCGGTTGAAACCGAACGAGTCGTACCAGATGTGCTGCATGCTGTGGTCGCGCACATTGGGAAACTGCACCGGCATCTGTCGGGCACCATGACAGGGCAGGGCGGTACCGTCCGGCGTGACTGTCAGGAAAATACTGCCCCAGCCATTCATGCAGGCTTTCGGACGTTCTTCGTAGTAATCCGGCGTGACAAAAATCAACTTGCACGGGTGGCCTTCGGCTTCGAGCCTCGCGCGGTATTCGTTGGTGATGCGTTCGGCGCGCACCAGTTGTTCCCGGGTCGGCAATAACCCCACACGGTTGAGCTGTGCCCAGCCGTAGAACTGGCAAGTGGCAAGCTCGACAAAGTCCGCCTCAAGCGCGATACACAGCTCGATAATGCGGTCGATCTTGTCGATGTTATGCCGGTGGGTGACGAAGTTCAGCACCATCGGGTAACCGTGGGCTTTTACCGCGCGGGCCATTTCGAGTTTTTGCGCGAAGGCTTTCTTCGAACCGGCCAGCAGGTTGTTGACCTGTTCGTCGCTGGCCTGGAAGCTGATCTGGATATGGTCCAGGCCGGCCTTTTTGAAGTCGCTGATCTTCTGTTCGGTCAGGCCGATGCCGGAGGTGATCAGGTTGGTGTAGAAACCGAGCTTGCGCGCCTCGCCGATCAGCTCGGCCAGGTCCTGGCGCACCAGCGGTTCACCGCCGGAAAACCCAAGCTGCGCGGCGCCCATCTCGCGGGCCTCGCGAAATACCTTGATCCACTGTTCGGTGCTCAACTCCTTGCCCTGCTCGGCAAAATCCAGCGGGTTGGAACAGTACGGGCACTGCAGCGGGCAGCGGTAAGTCAGCTCGGCGAGCAGCCAGAGCGGCAGGCCGATAGCGGGTTTTTCAGGCAAGGGTGATCCAGTGCTCGGCACGGGCGACCTCCATGAATTGCTCGATGTCATCACCGAGTTCCGGCACGCCGGGGAATTGCTGGTCCAGCTCGGCGATGATGGCGGCCACGTCGCGCTCGCCGTCAATCAGTCCACCAATCAGCGCGGCGCTGTCGTTGAGCTTGATCATGCCTTCCGGGTAGAGCAGCACATGGCCTTTTTGTGCGGGCTCGTATTGATAGCGATAACCCGGGCGCCAGGTCGGTTTTTTGCTGCGATCAAAACTCATAGGGTGATCCCTTTATGCCAGACCCGCTCTGCGGTCACGCTGTGGTACGGCGGGCGGTTCAGTTCGTAGGCCATGCTCATGGCGTCGAGCATGCTCCACAGGATGTCCAGTTTGAACTGGAGAATTTCCAGCATGCGCTCCTGGCCTTCACGGGTGGTGTAGTGCTGCAGGGTGATCGCCAACCCGTGTTCCACATCACGACGGGCCTGGCCCAGCCGGGTGCGGAAGTATTCATAGCCGGCCGGGTCGATCCACGGGTAATGCTGCGGCCAGCTGTCGAGGCGCGACTGGTGGATCTGCGGCGCGAACAGTTCGGTCAACGAACTGCTGGCGGCCTCTTGCCAGCTGGCGCGGCGGGCGAAGTTGACGTAGGCATCCACCGCAAAGCGTACGCCGGGCAGCACCAGTTCCTGGGAGCGCAGTTGGTCGGGATCGAGGCCAACGGCCTGGCCCAAGCGCAGCCAGGCTTCGATGCCGCCGTCTTCTCCGGGCGCGCCATCGTGATCGAGCAGGCGCTGGATCCATTCACGGCGGATTTCCCGGTCCGGGCAGTTGGCCAGGATCGCGGCGTCCTTCAGGGGAATGTTCACCTGATAGTAGAAGCGGTTGGCGACCCAGCCCTGGATCTGCTCGCGGGTGGCGCGGCCGTCGTACATCGCCACATGGTAGGGGTGGTGGATGTGGTAGAAGGCGCCTTTGGCGCGCAGGGCCTGTTCGAATGCTTCAGGGGTCATCGGTGTATCAGTCATCTGAGGTCTCCTACAACTCAATGCTCATGCCGTCGTAGGCTACTTCGACATTTCGCCGCACCAGCTCGGCTCGCTCGGGGGAGTCTTCATCGAGGATCGGGTTGGTGTTGTTGATGTGGATAAGCACTTTGCGCTGCGTTGGCAACTGCTCCAGCACTTCGAGCATACCGCCAGGACCGTTCTGCGCCAGGTGGCCCATTTCGCGGCCGGTGCGAGTGCCGACGCCACGGCGCTGCATTTCGTCGTCGTCCCACATCGTGCCGTCCACCAGCAGGCAGTCGCTGCCGGCCATGATCTCCAGCAGCGGCGCGTCGACCTTGCCCAGGCCTGGGGCGTAGAACAGTTTGCCGCCGGTGCGCAGGTCTTCGACGATCAGGCCGATGTTGTCGCCCGGGTGCGGGTCGAAGCGATGCGGCGAATAAGGCGGCGCCGCGCTGCGCAGCGGCAGCGGGGTGAAGCGCAGGTTGGGGCACGCCTTGATGGTGAAGCTGGCGTCCAGCTCGATACGGTTCCAGGCCAGGCCGCCGTTCCAGTGAGTGAGCATGGTGAACAGCGGAAAGCCGGTACTCAGGTCTTCATGGACCATATCGGTGCACCACACCTGGTGCGGGCAACCCTCGCGCAGGCTCAGCAGGCCGGTGGTGTGGTCGATCTGGCTGTCCATCAGGATGATCGCGCCGATGCCGGTGTCACGCAGGGCGCGGCCCGGTTGCATCGGCGCAAACCCCTGCAACTGCGCGCGGATATCCGGCGACGCATTGCACAGCACCCAGTTCACACCATCGTCGGAAATCGCAATGGACGACTGGGTACGCGCCTGGGCCCGCAGGCTGCCATCACGAAAACCTGCGCAGTTCACGCAGTTGCAGTTCCACTGCGGGAAGCCACCGCCGGCGGCGGAACCTAGAATCTGGACAAACATGATCGCTCCATCAGCAAAGCTCAAAACAAAAACGCCCCGGGCGAACCGAGGCGTTGTAGTACCCAGCGAATTAACGGCTGGCGAAGTACATGGTGACTTCGAAACCGATGCGCAGATCGGTGTAGGCAGGTTTGGACCAGGTCATATTCATACTCCTATCAAGGGATGGGGATGTTCACTACCAAGTAGTACATATAGTCCACCTCCCATGGGAGATGTTCAGATATTGCGTGTGAATATTACGCAATTCTTTTCGAGTTAGCGCTGTCTTGAAAGAAAAAGCCTGTTGCAGGGTTGGCAACGATCAATCGGCCGAGTGCCACGCCCGTAGGGGGCACGGCCCGTTGGCGAGGCAACGCCAGCCGCCTGTGGCGTCGTTCAGCTGTTGAGCGGCGCGCTGTACATCTTGCCGCGAGCAGGTTTGTATCAAATCTTGTAATTGCTCCAGGTAGTCCGATGGGCGACCCGCCAGGTGCGCGTGCCACAGCAAATCGGCGGCTTGGGTGATAGGCAGTGACTGGACCCTGAATTGCTGCGCCAGAGCCTCGTTACCCATGTCGGCGCTGCGCTCGATCAATGACGGCAGTTGTGCCAGAAAGGTCTGCACCTGTTCGACGATTTCATCCAGGGAAGCGCTGGGGGACTGCACGCCGAACAGCAGGCCGGTTTGTCCATTGAGCTGTCGGATGCCGCTGAAAACCGCGTAGCCGATTTGTAGTTCAACGCGCAGGCGCTGATAGAACGGCCCTTGCAGCAGATGACCGAGCAAGCGCCAGGCGGCTTCATCGCTCAGGGCCTGGGTGGGTGTCGGGCAGAACAGCAACAGCGCTGCTTCGCCGGAATCGGTGTTTATCTCATGCCAGAGACGCTGGTCCTGGAGATTTTCAGGCGGATACTGAAGCGGTGCAGGTTGCCCAGGCAGTCGTGCCGAGGCGGTTTTGATGGCCGCTTCACAGGCTGCCGGTAAACCTGCGCCCAGCCCATGCCAACGCGCGGTGGCCCATGAGGCTGGGGTTGCCTGGGACGTTGGCTGAACACCGGCACAGCAACCGGGCAATGCCTTGAGCAGTTCGCGGATGGCGATCATCGGTGCCGAGGGCGGTGGCGGCAGATGTGCATCGGCAGTGGTCAAGCAGTGCGCCAGCACTTCGAGCACGGCGGGCATGGGTTCGTGGACGCCAAGCATTTTTACCTGCCAGTCATTGGCGATGGTTTCGAAACACAACTCGACACCTGCCTGAGCGGCACGCTCGCGCAGCGGCTGCAACAGGTTTTCCAGACCGGCAGGCACGCCGCAGTCAAATCGCCAGCGCAGGTACAGCGCGCCTTCGTCAGTGTCATTGGCCAAGGCCTGGCTGAAGGTCAGCGCCGACAGGTCCCGTCGTCCCCGTGAGCGATCCTGGGCGAATGTGCGCAAGCCACGGTGGGCGCTGGTCTGGCCGCGAATCAAGCCGGCCCGTTCTTCCTTGACGGGCGGGCGCAGGAACGGGTTATTCGGTGGAAGCTGCCACCCGCGCGTGGCAGGCGGCAGGTGCAAGGCGTCGAGCATGGCCTTGAGGGCTGCGAGGCTTTGCTCCGATAAATCTTCGGTGTCGTTGCGTGCCAGCGCCAGGGCGCCCTGGACCTGCTGCTGGCGCGCAGTGAGCAAGGCGAACTCTTCGCGTAACGGCGCCCAGTCGCTGTGTGCGAAAAAACTCAGCCAGTCGTACAACAGCGCCTCGATCTGTGTGGTCGAGTCGCTTTGGGTGTCGAGGGTAAAGTCGATATCCAGCACGGCCTGTCCGCCAAAGTGATACGGCACCGAGGCGTGCACTGCCGTTGCCAGGCGTCGATCCTTGAGTTCAGCGAGCAAGCCGCCCGGCGCCGCACTGTTGAGCCAGGTACAGAGAAACGCCAGCGCTTCGCGCGGTGCATCACAGGTGATGACCTGGTGCAGATGATGATCGGCAACGTGCTGATAGCCCCGCGCTTGCCCGTCCATCAGCGCCGGTGGCGCAGCCTGGGGATGCCGCGGGCCAGGGCTCAACTGCGTACTGAATCGCTGCGCCAGCGCTTCCAGGTCTTCCTGGGATTGCGGGCCGGCCAGGCTCAATGTCATCTGCCCGCTTTGATAGAAGCGCTGATGAAATTCGCGCAGCGCCTGCTGAAAGGCCTCACGTTCCACTGGCAGGCTGTCGCGATTGCCCGCATGAAAGCCGCGCAGCGGATGATCAGCGGCCAGGCCTTTCAGCAAGGCTACCTGTTGCTGCGCCTTGGCATCCCGAGACCATGCCACGAACTCCGCATGCAGCACTTCGCGCTCGCGCAGTTGGTCGTCAATGGCCAGGCGAGGGTGCGTCAGCATGTCGGCCAAGCGCACCAGCCCTTCGTCGAAGGTCGACACCGGCAGCTCGAAAAAGAACTCGGTGACGCGCTCCCGGGTGCTGGCATTCACTTGCCCGCCATGACGCCGTACGTAGGCCATCAGCCCTTCGCCTGTAGGAAAACGCTCAGTTCCCAGAAACAACAAGTGCTCTAGAAAATGCGCCAGCCCCGGCCATGCCAACGGCGCGTCATGACTGCCCGCCGCCACGCGTAAAACGGCGGCGCAGCGCTTCAAGCGCGGCGCATGGCGCAGGCAAAGGTGCAGGCCATTGGCCAAAGTCAGGTGCAGAGGGTGAGGGTGAACCGGCGCAGGCATGGGCACTTCCGAAACGGGGCAAGTGCCTATGCTAGCAAACCCGGTGGGTCAGGGCTTGTGCAGTGCGCCGTAAAGCTCGGGGCGACGGTCCTGCAAGTAGTGATTGGCGGCGCGGGCGTCGAGGATCGCTTGCCGCTCAAGCGTGCCGACGATCAACGTTTCATCCAGCCCCGCCTGGGCGATGCGCTGACCATCCGGCGCGGCAATGCTGCTTTGGCCGCAGTAGTGAATATCGCCCTCGTGCCCACAGTAATTGGCGTAGGCCACGAAACACTGGTTCTCGAACGCCCGCGCTCGCACGGTGACGTCGGCGACAAAGTCGAACGGCACCATATTGGCGGTGGGCACCAGGATCAACTCGGCACCGGCCAGGGCCAGGCGACGCGTGTTTTCCGGAAACTCCAGGTCGTAGCAAATCAGCAAACCCAGCTTCCAGCCGTTCAATTCCACCAACGGGAAGTCGTCGTCACCGGCGCTGAACATCGAATGGTCCAGGTCGCCAAACAGATGCGTCTTGCGGTAGTTGCACAGGCGTGTGCCGTGGGCGTCGATCAACTGCACGGCGTTGTAGACCTGGCCATCCTCGGTCCGCTCCGGATAACCGTACAGAATCGCCAACCCGGCACTTTGCGCGATGTCGGCAATGGTTTGGGCAGACTCGCCATTCTGAGCCTCGGCCAAGGCGCCTGCAGCCTCGGCGCCAATGTTGTAGCCCGTGAGGAACATCTCCGGCAACACGAGCACATCGGCTCCCGCTGCTTCGTGCGCCAGTTGCCGCAGGCGTGTGAGATTACCGGCGACATCCAGCGGCAGTGGCGGGCATTGGTACAGGGCGACACGCATGTCAGGCTCCTTATTCGGGCAGGGCGATGGGCCCAATTTCGTCAAACACATCGCCGGGCCCCGGGTTTTCCGGGTGGGTGCTGCCGCCGAAGTGGGTCATGATGCCCCACACCGCGTTCAGCGAGGTCTGCACCGCGCCTTCAACCCAGGCCGGTGTCCAGGAAACGTCGTCGCCGGCGATAAAAATCCCACGTTGCTCGGCGGGCATGTCCTTCTGCATGAAGTGCGCATACATGCGCTGGTTATACCGATAATGGCCGGGCAACGCGCCTTTGAAGGCACCGAGGAAATGCGGATCAGCTTCCCAGGACACAGTAATCGGGTCGCCGATGATGCGTGCCTTGATGTCGACTTTCGGGTAGATCTTGGCCAGCGCGTCGAGTGCCAGCTTGACCCGCTTGTCGATGGGCTGGGGCAACATTTTCAGCGCGTCGCTCATCCACGAGTAGGACAGGCAGATCACGCCCGGCTTGTCGTCGCCGTTATCGAACAGATAGGTGCCACGGGTCAGGCGGTCGGTGAGGGTCATGCTCATCAGGTCGCGGCCGGTTTGCGGGTCTTTGTCTTTCCAGAACGGGCGGTCGACCATGACGAAGGTTTTCGATGACTGCATGTAACGCGTGCGGTCCAGGGCCATCCACATTTTTTGCGAAAACAGGGTTTCGTCGCATTCGATCTGGGTGGTCAGCAGCCAGCTCTGGCAGGTGGTCAACACGGCGGCGTACTCGCGGGTGTCACCGTAGTTGTCGGTGACGGCGAAACGACCGTCGGCGGCGTGGGCGATGCGCTTCACCCCGGCCCGTGGCGCGCCTCTGTGCAATGAGCTGAGGCTGGTACCGGCGGGCCAGTGGGCACAGCGCTCGGGTACGTGACGCCAAATGCCCATGGGCACTTGCGCCACACCGCCGACCACCAGGTGTTGATGGTCGTCACAGTTGGTCATTACCACGCGGAAGATTTCCAGCATCGAGTTGGGGAAGTCCGAGTCCCAGCCGCCGGTGCCGAAACCGACCTGGCCGAAGACTTCGCGATGATGGAACGACAGCTTGGCGAACGCTTTGGAGGTGGCGACGAAATCGTAGAAGGTGCGGTCGTCCCACAGCGGCACCAGCTTATTCCACAGTGCCTTGAGGCGCGGCACGTCGCGGTCGCGGATCGCTTGCTGGATATCGCTGAACTGCGAACCGGCTTCCAGGGCGTCGGCCCAGGCGTCGGCCACTTCCTGGAACAGCGCGGGCAAGTCGGACAGTTTTTGCGCGTAGTGCGTCTGGCCTTCCAGATCGATAACGGTGCTGCCGGATGCCGGCGTCAGCGGGTTGGGGAAGGGTTTGGTTTCCAGGCCCAGTTTGTCCACATAGTGATAGAAGGCGGTGGACGACACTGGAAAACGCATCCCACCCAGCTCGGCGATAATGCCTTCGGCGCCTTCAAAAGCCTGGGAGCGCAGGCGACCGCCCATCTTCGAGGCTTCGTACACCACCGGCTTCAAGCCCAGCTTCATCAGTTCGTAGGCCGCCACCAGTCCCGCAATGCCGGCGCCTACGATCGCCACTTCAGCGCCGTGATTGGCGGCAGGAATACTGCCCAGGCCGGCGGGATGCTCGATCCAGTCATCAAAGGCAAACGGAAAATCCGGGCCGAAGATCGTGATGGGTTTTTTACCGTCAGTGGGGTGGCGATGGGGCTTGGCGATGCTGCTGGACGGAATGCTCATGGCTGACCTTACTGACGACTCGGCGGGAGAGGGCCCGTTGAGTATAGGAAAAGATGGCAGCCAGTTTAGGGAGCGTCGCGCTCGTTAATAAGACGCAATGTGTCGTCGGATTGCACTTATTTTAGTCATTATGACGAGCTGTTTGGTCAGATAGGTTGTCCACGGTCCAATTTGTTACTGAGAATGATCGAAGTCGTGGTTTTCTCCACACCATCGACACTGCCGATCTGATCGAGCAATTGATCCAGCTGCTCCGGCGACTCAGTGCGCAGCCACGCCACATAATCAAACTCGCCGCTCACCGCGCACAACTGCTGGACCTGAGCCATTGCACTCAACCTGCGCAGCACCTCCTTGCCCGAACGCGGCTGCACGGTAATCCCGACATAAGCCTGCAAACCGCCATCCGCCAAGCGCTGGCCCAGGCGCACGCCATAACCGGTAATCACCTGGGTTTTCTCCAGACGGGCCAGGCGCGACGTCACCGTGGTACGCGCAATGCCGAGTTGCCGGGCAAGCATTGCCACGCTTTCGCGAGCGTTGAGCTGCAAGGCGGCGATCAGTTGGCGGTCGATCTCGTCCAGGGTGGGCAAGGGGAGAAGCTCCAGTGCGGGGGTCGTGGGCATGCATGTTACAGGCTTGGTTCGGCTTACAGAACCGCTACGCCAGACACACGAAAGCCGCGCAATGCGCGGCTTTTTTTGGCTCAAGTGCCACCCTCCAACCGTGGTTTGGCCTCTCTGGCGCCTTATCTACTTTGAACTTATCCCAGACCCCATCCCCCTAAAGATTTGCAGATAACCCTGGCCCAGGCAGACCCTGGGTTTCCCACTTACACGCAAAGGTTTGGTGAGTTATGAAGAGTGAACAAGTCGAAGGCGTTACAGAGAAGCTTGCCGGCAAGGCACAGAGCGCCGTGGGTAAATTGTTTGGTGATTCGAAGCTGGAAGCCGAAGGTGCTGGGCGCCAAGCTGCCGGGCAACTGACTCAAACTTATGGCGACGCGCTGGACAGCGTATCGACTTTCGTTAAGGAAAAACCGGTTGCGGCCATCGCGATTGGTGCAGTGGCTCTGTTGGTGCTGGACCGTTTGTTGCGCCGTTGAGGTGAGTGGGGCCTCCCACGCCTGTTAACAGGCTGCCAATGGTGGGCTGCTGCATTCCGTGAACTCGTTTGTTATGGATGCTCGCGGCACGCTGGTGGGAGGCTCAAGTCTCTCAGTAATGGTTGTTACTGCCTCGTAACAAAGGGGAGCCCGCCATTGCGGGCTTAGACTCGTTTTTTAGCAGTGTCGTAAATTTCGCTGTCACGGCGAGCTCCGACAGCAACGATTAGAACCTCGATTTTCTTCCCATCGACCCGGTAGACGATTCGAGTGTCGCCCGTCCGGATTCTGCGACACCCAGCCAAGCTGCCGCTTAAAGGTTTTCCGCTTTTATCAGGCTCGCCGTTTTCAATCCTGTCTTCAATCACGTCAAGGATCCGGTTTGCCGCCGCAGAACCAAGCTTATCGAAGTCTTCTTCTGTATCCGGGTGGTATATGACGACCCAAGCCATCGCAAATCCTTAGTCTTTTCTGGCGTACCTGGTCCGCATATCTGCGTGGGAAATAGCCTTTTGTGGGTCGAAATTTGCCAATCGATCACGTGCCGTCGCTTCAATACGAAGGTCTTCAAGCTCATCAAGCATCTCTTGGTAAGCCTGGACGTTTACGATGACTGCTGCGGGCTCATTATCTTTGAACACAACCAGATGATCGGTGGTGCGGCTCGATACCTCTTTGAGCTTCGCACTGAATCCTCGAACCATCGCGGTAACCGATACGGCCTGATCAGCTCGCTCAAGCAACGCTGCCATGACTGTTACTCCATACGAAATACACATGAAACACAGATATGCATACGATGATGCGTTAAATACTGTGCGTTTACCTGCGTAAAGTATTGCGCAGCATTTCACGCTATTCAACCATTGGTTGAATATATTTATGTACGAAACGTGGTGTTTTCGCTTCGTGTACTCGCAATGACTTCGGAGCTCATGGGATTCCCAACAAGGTTGGTAACTGAGCGGAATGAGGGCGTAGCGGAGAAAATGACAGTGGACGCTTTTTGGACACTTTTGGCTTTATGGAGCAATAGACAGAGCAAAAAAGGGGAATTATAAAACGACAAAGGCCACGTAATACGTGGCCTTGAAGGTGGTGGGCCCACACGGACTTGAACCGTGGACCAAAGGATTATGAGTCCTCTGCTCTGACCAACTGAGCTATAGGCCCTTGTAACTGGACGCGGATTATAACGACGGTTTCCTCGCTGTGCCATCCGTAAAATCCCTCATCCGTGTACGAAGGAAGGTTTCGGCAAATAGCTCCGGTGGCAGGGGCAGGCTGACGATGTAGCCTTGCATCTGTTCACAGCCTTCTGCGGCGAGGAATGCTTGCTGGGCGGGGTTCTCCACGCCTTCGGCGATGATGGTGAATTGCATGCTGTGGCCGAGGGCGATGATGGCGCGCACGATGGCGACGTCGTGAGGGTCGTCGGGCAGGCCGCGGACGAAGGATTGGTCGATCTTGAGGAAGTCCAGCGGCAGGCGCTTGAGGTAGCTGAGGGACGAATAGCCGGTACCGAAATCATCGATTGCCAGTTGTACGCCCAGCCTTTTGAGCTGGTGCAGCACCGCGAGTGCTTCTTCCGCCTGGCTCATGATGAAGTTTTCGGTGATCTCCAGTTGCAGGCAGCCGGGTTCCAGGCGGTAATCGCGCAGCAGTTGTTCGATGCGCGACAACAGATTGGGGTGTCGCAGCTGCGCGCCGGCGAGGTTGACCGACAGCGGCCCGAAGTCCTCGAAAGCGCCTTGCCAGGCATGCAGCTGTCGGCAGGCCTGTTCCAGTACCCAATCGCCAATTTGCAAAATAGTGCCGTTCTCTTCGGCCAGGGCGATGAAGTGTTCGGGCGGGACGTCGCCGAAGGTGGGGTGGTGCCAGCGAATCAAGGCTTCGGCGCCGATCAGTTCGTGGGTGATCAGGCTGCGTTTGGGTTGGTAATAGAGGCTCAATTCGTCACGTTCGATGGCGCGGCGCAGCTCGTGCTCCAGCGCCACGCGTTCATTGGCCTGGGCCGTCAGGTCGCGGGTGTAGCTTTCAACGCGGTTGCGGCCCTTGGCTTTGGAGCGGTACATCGCGGCGTCGGCGTTTTTGACCAGGGTGGCGACATCGGTGCCGTCCTGTGGGTACAGGCTGGTGCCGATACTCGCGCTGATAAAGAACTCGTGTTCGCCGGCCTGGAAGGGCGGTGTGAAGCAATCGAGCAGTTTGTTCGCCAGGTATTGCGCGTCGCTGGCCTGTTGCAGGCCGGGCAGCAGGATGATGAATTCATCGCCGCCCAGGCGGGCGACGGTGTCGATATCGCGCAGTTGATCCTTGAGGCGTACGGCGATGTCTTTGAGCAGCAGGTCACCGACCGGGTGGCCCAAGCTGTCATTGATGTGCTTGAAGCGGTCCAGGTCGAGAAACAACACGGCGCCTTGATTCCCGCTTTCCTGCTGGCCAGTGAGGGCGGCTTGCAGACGGCTTTCAAACAGCGTGCGGTTGGGCAGGCCGGTCAGTGGATCGTGATGGGCCTGATAGTCGAGGCGCGCTTGGGCAAGCTTGAGGCTGGAGATGTCGGCAAATACCGCGACGAAGTGGGTGACCACCTGGTCGCTATTGCGCACCGCGCTGATGGTGAGCCAGCTTGGGTAGAGCTCACCGTTCTTGCGGCGGTTGGAAATCTCGCCCTGCCAGTGTCCCTGGGTCGTCAACTGGTGCCACATTGCGGCATAGAAGGCGCTGTCGTGCAGGCCGGAGGCGAGCAGGCGCGGGGTGTGGCCAAGTGCTTCGGCTTCGCTGTAGCCCGTGATTTCGCTGAACGCGCGATTGACGGCGCTGATGTTCTGCCGCGTATCGGTGATCAAGACGCCTTCGGCGGTGCTTTCGAACACGGTGGCGGCCTGTTGCAGTTTTTCCTGCATTTGCTGGCGTTCGGTGATGTCGCGGGCGATGGTCAGCATGCAGTCTTCTTCGCCGATGGGCAGCGGGCGGCTGGACAGTTCGCAGAGGCGAATCCGGCCATCGACGTGGCGAATACGGCAGATGAAGTCGCGCACAAAGCCGTCGCGCTCCATCAATTCCAGCATGTGCTTGCGTTCATTGAGGTCGACCCATATGCCGAGGTCCAGGGTGGATTGATCGAGCGAGGTGGCACTGGTGTAACCGGTCAGGTGGCTGAAGCCTTCGTTCACTTCTATCAGCAGGCCATCGCTTTGACGGCTCAGCAACAAGCCATCGGGGGAGGCATGAAACGCCTTGGCGAACTTCTGCTCGGACAGCAGCAGTGCCTCTTCCGTACGTTTGGCCTCGCTGATGTCGATCATCAGACCGCGCAGCACCGGTTCCGGACCGTATTTGATCAGGCTGACAATGTCGCGCACCCACAGGCAGCGGCCGTCGGCAGTGATGACACGGTAGTCGATGCTGTGATCACGGTTAGCGCGGGTTTCACGGTAGCAATAGGTTTCGGCGCGCACCAGGTCGGCGGGGTGAATGATGTTGCGCCAGAAGCCGGGGATCAGCCAGTGGGCACGGGGGTAGCCAAGCAGTTCCTCAGCATGGGGCGACACGTAGCTGTAGGTGAAATCGCTGATGCTGGCTTCCCAGGCGATGGCGGACAGGCTCTCCACCAGGCCGCGATAGTGGTACTCGCTGCTGCGCAGTTGCTGCTCAAGGGCCACTCGGCGGGAAATTTCCGAGCTGAGCCGGCGATTGATTCGAATGACTATGGCCAGCACGGTACTCAGCAGCAACACCGCAGGCAGGCCGTACATCAACAAATCTGCCCAGAACGTGCGGTGATCGCTGAAACTGCCCACCCAGTGCTGCTGGATCGCATCGGTTTCGGTTGGGCTGAGATCGGCGAGGACCTTGTCCAGGATGCCCACCAGTATTTTTTCATCCCGTGGCACGCCCATTGCCAACTGATAGCGGTAGGGCGTTTCACCGCTGACGTATAAACCATCGAGTTTCAGTTGGCGCAGGCTCCAGACGCTGGACGCCAGGTCACTGACTACCGCATCCACTTCATCGATGGCCAGGGCCTGCAGCGTGGAGCTGACGTTAGGCATCGCGACGAGATTGAGGTCCGGGTGGTGGGTGCGCAGTAATTCATGGGGCGCGTAGTTTTCCACCACGGCGATTTTCAGTCCGTACAAGTCCTTGAGGCTGCGTGGTTTCGCACCGCCTTCATGGGCCAGTATCACGATGGGAAAGTCGATATAGGGGCGCGTGAAGGCCAGGAAGCTCTGGCGTTCCGGGGTGGACATGACGCCGGGTAGCAGATCGAGCTGATTGTTGCGCGCTTGTTCGAGCACGGCGGTCCAGTTCGCCGGCTCGATCAACTTGACCCTGATGCCCAGGCGATCCTGGATCAGGCGTACATAATCGGCGGCCAGGCCCTGGTAGCGGCCATTTTCATCACGGTATTCAAAGGGTGGCCATGACGCATCCACCCCAAGGCGCAGCTCCTGATGGTCCGTCAGCCAGCTACGCTCATCATCAGTGAGAGTCATCGCGCCAGCCGTTGCGGTCCAGGTCAGCAGCGACAGCAGTATCACGGTCGGCAATCTGGGCATAACGGTCTCGTTATGGCACGGGGAATGTCTCGAGTGTAGACGGGCATTGCGAGGGCGGGGCGTTGCGGGGGAGTAAATGTGTAGAAAGAAATGGCTGGAAAGCAAAACCCCCGGCCTGGGCCGGGGGTTCTGGTATCACTCGTCGAGGAAGGAGCGCAGATGCTCGCTTCGCGTCGGGTGGCGCAACTTGCGCAGCGCCTTGGCTTCGATCTGACGGATCCGCTCACGGGTCACGTCAAACTGCTTACCGACTTCCTCGAGGGTGTGGTCGGTATTCATGTCGATGCCGAAACGCATGCGCAGTACCTTGGCTTCACGGGCAGTGAGGCCGGAGAGTACGTCGCGAGTCGCTTCCTTGAGGCTCTCAACAGTGGCGACATCGATAGGCGACTGCATGGTCGAGTCTTCGATGAAGTCACCCAGATGGGAGTCTTCGTCATCACCAATCGGCGTCTCCATGGAGATCGGCTCTTTAGCGATCTTCAATACCTTGCGGATTTTATCCTCAGGCATTTCCATGCGTTCGCCCAGCTCTTCCGGGGTCGGTTCGCGACCCATTTCCTGCAACATCTGCCGGGAAATACGGTTGAGCTTGTTGATGGTCTCGATCATGTGCACCGGAATACGGATGGTGCGGGCCTGGTCGGCGATCGAGCGAGTGATCGCCTGACGGATCCACCAGGTGGCATAAGTCGAGAACTTGTAGCCGCGACGGTATTCGAACTTGTCCACAGCCTTCATCAGGCCGATGTTGCCTTCCTGGATCAGGTCGAGGAATTGCAGGCCGCGGTTGGTGTACTTCTTGGCGATGGAGATCACCAGACGCAAGTTGGCTTCAACCATCTCTTTCTTCGCGCGGCGGGCCTTGGCCTCACCGATCGACATGCGACGGTTGATGTCCTTGATCTCGGCGATCGTCAGGCCAGTTTCAGTCTCCAGTGCGCTCAGTTTCTGCTGGCAACGGATGATGTCCGGCTGCAGGCGACCAATGGCTTCGGCGTATTTCGACTTGCCTTTGGCCAGGGCGTCACTCCAGGTTTCGTCAACTTCATTGCCCGGGAACTGGCGCAGGAAGTCGGTACGCGGCATGCGCGCATCACGGACACAGAGCTGCATGATGGCACGCTCTTGTGCACGCAGACGCTCGAGGGCGCTACGAACCCGTTCAACCAGACCTTCGAATTGCTTGGGCACCAGCTTGATCGGCATGAACAGCTCAGCCAGGGCCAGCAGCTCGGCAATGGCCTGCTTGTTGCCACGACCATGCTTTTTCAGCGCCTTGCGGGTGATTTCCATTTGATCGGAAACCGCACCGAAACGCTGGGCAGCGACGACCGGGTCCGGACCGCTTTCGACTTCTTCTTCGTCGTCGGTGCTGGCTTCAGCCTCGTCTTCGTCGGTATCGTCGTCCGCTTTCGGCGCTTTTGGATCAACCGGCGGCGGTACTTCGGCGGCAGGTGGCGCAATGCCGTCGTCCGGGTCGATATAACCGCTCAGGACGTCGGACAGGCGGCCACCTTCGGTGGTGACGCGAGTGTACTCGGAGAGAATGTGGTCAACCGTGCCAGGGAAGTGCGCGATTGCGCCCATCACTTCACGGATGCCCTCTTCGATACGCTTGGCGATTTCGATTTCGCCTTCACGTGTCAGCAACTCGACGGTACCCATTTCACGCATATACATGCGCACAGGGTCAGTCGTGCGACCGATGTCGGTCTCCACCGCGGCCAACGCGGCAGCGGCTTCTTCAGCGGCTGCCTCGTCGGTATCGGCGTCGGCCAACATAAGGGCGTCCGCATCCGGAGCACTCTCGTGTACGGGGATCCCCATGTCATTAATCATGCGGATGATGTCTTCCACCTGCTCAGGATCTGAAATATCCTCAGGCAGGTGGTCGTTGACCTCTGCGTAAGTCAGATACTTCTGCTCACGACCAAGGGTGATCAACTCTTTGATACGAGACTGCTGTTGCGCTTTTCCGGACATAACACCCTATCCACTGAAGGTCTTGGCGGGCAAAAAACAAGCCGAGGATTATACCCGAGCTATGACCTCACACGCCAGCTGAGGTCGGGTTTGATGTGCAAACGTTCTGTTTTAAAAGGTCGCGCATCTGTTTTGCTATCTGAATTTGCTCTTCAGCCGACAATCCCGGCTGTCTTGCTCTCTTAATGAGCTCATCGAGGGTCTGTGTGTGCTGACCCGCGGATAACCTATTAATGGTGTCTAAAAACTGTTGTTCAAGGTTATCGCCGTCAATTAGCCACTCCTTTTCCGCAAGTGCCTTCAACAAACGGCCCTGTTCCGTGCCATGCCAGCGAGCCATCAGCTGGATTGAGTTTAGCTTAGGATTTTTCTGCACGGCCTCGATCAAGGCGATAAGCACCTGAGCGTAGGTGTTGCTCGCGTTGGCGAAATGGTCGGCGCTTTCAACCTTGCCCGCCAATTGCGGGTGATGGATGAGGGTGCGCAAGGCAATCAGCGTCGGCGCTTCCACGGCAACCGGAGTGCGCGGGGCATGGGCCTCATCGCGGTCGCCGCGTTTGCCATTCTTGCTCCAGGGCTTCTTGTCCCATTTCTTGCCGCCGGCACCGGGCTTTTTCGGCGTCCATTCCTGCTGGGGCGCATACGCCTCCTGCGGTTGGTGGAAGTCGGAATAGTCCGGCATGGCGTCGTAATCCATGCCAGGGTCGTAGGCCGGTGGAGCATCTTGCGGTGCGTTATGCACCAGCTGGCTGACGGCTTCGCCGCTCAAGCCGGTGATTTCCAGCAAGCGCATGCGCATCAGTGATTTCAGGTTGGCGCCGGGGACTTTATCGATCAGCGGCGCTGCGAGGGTGGCCATATGGGCCTTGCCTTCAAGCGAGCGCGGGTCCGCCTCTTCGGTCAGTTGCTGGAAGAAATAGTCCGCCAGCGGCTGTGCGTGTTGATTGATGCGGGCACGGAACGCGTCGGTACCTTCTGAACGCACCAGGGTGTCCGGGTCTTCGCCTTCGGGCAGGAACAGGAAACGTGCGCGGCGCCCATCCTGCAGGCTCGACAGCGTGGCCTCGAGTGCGCGCCAGGCGGCGTTGCGGCCGGCCTGGTCGCCGTCGAAGCAGAACAGCACGCTGGGCACCACGCGAAACAGGAGTTTCATGTGTTCTTCGCTGGTGGCGGTACCGAGCGTTGCCACCGCATTGCGCAGGCCTTGCTGGGCCAGGGCGATCACGTCCATATAGCCTTCAACCACGATGATTTCGTCGAGGTTGCGGTTGTTCTTGCGTGCCTCAAACAGTCCGTAGAGTTCCTGGCCCTTATGGAAAACCGGGGTTTCCGGAGAGTTCAGGTACTTGGGCTTGTCGTCCCCCAGCACGCGGCCACCGAACGCGATGATGCGGCCGCGGCTGTCGCGAATCGGAAACATCACGCGGTCACGGAAGCGGTCATAGCGCTTGCCGGTCTCGGCGTTTTCCACCAGCAGGCCGGCATCAATCATGGCTTTTTGCTGGAGCGTATCGCTGCTCAGGTGCTTGTACAGATTGTCCCAGCCGGGCGGTGCAAAACCGAGGCCGAAGTCCCGGGCGATTTCACCGGTGAGGCCGCGGCCCTTGAGGTAATCGACGGCGGCTTTGCGCTGCGGATGGCTTTTAAGTGCCTGTCGATAGAAGTCGGCGGCGGCGGTCAGCAGTGGATACAGCGGCGAGTCAGTGGGCTGTCGCGGTTTGTGCGCGCGGCCACTTTCTTCGCGGGGGATCTCCATGCCGGCGGCTTTTGCCAGGTCCTCGACGGCCTGGGGGAAATCCAGGTTGTCGTGGTCCATCAGGAAGCCGAGGGCGTTGCCGCCTGCACCGCAACCGAAGCAGTAATAGAACTGCTTGTCCGGGCTTACGCTGAACGACGGGGTTTTTTCTTTATGGAACGGGCAGCAGGCGGTGTAGTTCTTGCCGGCTTTTTTCAGTTGCACGCGTGAGCTGACGACATCGACGATATCGGTGCGGTTCAGAAGGTCGTCAATAAAGCTCTGGGGAATCAGCCCGGCCATGGCGTTCTCGTCATCACTGCGTGTAAATGAGGGCCCGTGAAATGTTCAAGCGCACGTTGGGTGCCTGATCATTATCGTCTGCATGGGATGTCAGAGAGTGTATCTGTCGAACATTCGCTGACGTTAGTTTCTATCAGTGTTCGACGAATAAAAGTTGCCCGTGAGTCCGGTCTTGACCTGTGGGCGGTCTCGGAAGCTCAGCTATGGGCACAGTCGACACAGTATGATCGCCTGCTTGAAGAATTAGGTGTGCTCGTCAGTAGCCTTGTTAGGCTCGTCAGAAGAGACGTGCACCGCTGGCAAAAGAGCCAGTCCTGACGTTTGAAGCGGTGTCTCGGTCGCGTGTGCGGCGTCGACGATGAAGCATCAAGCGATATCCGCAAATGCCAACAGCCCGGCTGAGGGCCGGGCTTGGCAGAAGCTTGCTACGAACGTCTGTGTATTAGTACAGACGAACGGCGCGGCGCTGCTCGCGCTGAACTTTCTTGGCGTGACGCTTAACAGCGGCTGCTGCTTTACGCTTACGCTCAGAAGTTGGCTTCTCGTAAAATTCGCGGCTACGAACTTCAGCCAGAACACCGGCTTTTTCGCAGGAGCGCTTGAAACGACGCAGAGCTACGTCGAAGGGTTCGTTCTCTTTTACTTTGACGGCTGGCATCCAGAGCTACCTTCTTTCATTACCGGGATCAACGTTCTCGTCGCAAAAAATTCGCGGCTGAGGTCGTCGGTTTTTAAGGGTTGCGGATGTTAACCCCTCATTGGCAGGAATGCAAAGCCTCTGATCGAAAACCGCTAGGCGGGAGGGGGAGTGGCGACTATTATGCGCGCCTTCGAATTCAGCCTCTACAAGGCGCAAACCCATGCTAGTACTGGGACTTGAAACCTCCTGCGACGAAACCGGTGTCGCACTTTACGACAGTGAACGCGGGCTCCTGGCCGATGCACTGTTCAGTCAGATCGACCTGCATCGCGCCTATGGCGGCGTGGTGCCGGAGCTTGCCAGCCGTGATCACGTCAAACGTATGCTGCCATTGATCCGCCAGGTGCTGGATGAAGCCGGCTGCGTGCCGACCGAGATCGATGCCATTGCCTATACCGCAGGCCCCGGATTGGTCGGAGCCCTGCTGGTTGGGGCTTCCTGTGCTCAGGCGCTGGCATTTGCCTGGGGCATTCCGGCCCTCGGTGTGCACCACATGGAAGGTCATTTACTGGCCCCGATGCTGGAAAAAACACCGCCGGCGTTCCCGTTCGTCGCTTTGTTGGTTTCGGGGGGGCATACGCAGCTGGTTCAGGTCGACGGCATCGGTCAATACACGTTGTTGGGCGAGTCGCTGGACGACGCCGCCGGCGAAGCATTCGACAAGACCGCGAAGATGATGGGGCTCAATTATCCCGGCGGTCCGGAAATCGCCCGGCTCGCCGAAAAAGGCGTGGCCGGTCGTTACACATTCCCACGGCCGATGTGTGATCGCCCTGGTTTGATGTTCAGCTTCAGCGGCCTGAAAACCTCGGCGTTGAATACCTGGCAGCAGAGCGTCAGCGCCGGGGACGACGGCGAGCAAGCCCGTTGCGACATCGCGCTGGCGTTCCAGCAGGCCGTGGTAGAGACTTTAACCATCAAGTGCAAGCGTGCCCTGAAGCAGGCCGGCATGAAGCGGCTGGTGATTGCCGGCGGCGTCAGCGCCAACAAGGCCTTGCGCAGTTCGCTGGAGAAGATGCTCGGGGAGATGAAGGGCGATGTGTTTTACGCGCGTCCTGAGTTTTGCACCGACAATGGCGCAATGATCGCCTACGCCGGCTGCCAGCGCCTGCAGGCCGGGCAGCATGAAAGCCTGGCGATCAGCGTGCAGGCGCGTTGGCCGATGGAGCAGTTGTCGCCGTTGTAGGGGGTAACGTGGACCCTGTTAAAAATGCCGTTCGCGCCCGGCAAACAGGTCGCGTAGATTGCCGCGGTGGCGCCAGACGATCAGCAGTGTCAGTACGCTCATCGGCAGCAGCGCCGCCGGTTCCTGCCAGGCCAGCAAGGGCAGGGTGAGCGGTGTGGCGATCAGTGCCGCCAGTGAGCTGGTACGGGTCAGGTAGAACGTCAGCAGCCAGGCAAGTACCGCCAGTAAGGCTGCCGGAGGGTAGATGCCCAGCAGCATGCCGGCCGCCGTGGCGACACCTTTGCCGCCGCGAAAGCGGAAGTACAGGGGGAACAGGTGGCCGAGGACGGCGCAGATGCCCACCCAGGCCTGCTGTTGCAGGGTAAGGCCCGCGAGGCTGGCGATCAGTACGGGCAGCAGGCCCTTGCAGAGGTCGCCCAGCAGCGTCAGTACGGCAAGTTTTTTGCCGGCCAGGCGCAACATATTGGTGGCGCCGGCATTGCCTGAGCCACTCATTCGCGGATCGGGATTTCCCGTCAGGCGGCTGAGCAAAATGGCAAAGGACAGCGAGCCGAGCAGGTAGGCGAGAATCGCCAGTGACCAAAACATGCTAACTATTCCGGGCGAGGACGCCCTGATTCTAACGGGGCATCGCGCCCTTGTCGTGCTGCGGAGAAGAGTGCTTGGACAGAGTGTTTATCGAAGGCCTGGAAGTCGACACCGTGATCGGCGCCTACGACTGGGAGCGCGGCATCCGTCAATGCCTGCGCCTGGACCTGAGCTTTGCCTGGGACAACCGTCCGGCCGCCGCCGGTGACGACCTGAGCCTGGCCCTGGATTACGCCAGCGTGTCCGCGCGTATCCAGGCCTTTGCCGAACAGTCCCAATACCAACTGGTGGAAACCTTCGCCGAGCGCCTTGCCCAAGTGCTGATGAGTGAATTCCAGATTCCCTGGCTGCACCTCAAATTGACCAAGCCAGGAGCCGTCCCGGCCGCCAAGGGCGTGGGCGTGGAGATCGAGCGCGGATGTCGCTGACTCAGGTTTACCTTGGCCTTGGCAGTAATATCGAGCGCGAGCTCAATTTACGTGCGGGCCTTGATGCGCTGGCGAGCTTTTTGACGGACATGCGCTGTTCGGCGGTGTTCGAAAGCCAGCCGGTGGGTATCAAGAGCGGGCCGTTCTTCAATCTGGTGGTGTCGGGCTGCACCGACCTGCCGTTGATGGAGCTGGACCGCCGGTTGAAATCCATCGAGGCCGACAATGGTCGTTATGCGCCCGATCGCAAAGGCTTGCCGTTGGACATCGACGTGCTGCTGTATGGCGACCTGGTGGGTAATTTCGACGGTTTGATCCTGCCGCGCGCAGAAATCCTGAAAAACGCTTTTGTGCTGTGGCCGCTGTCGATGATGGCGCCGGATCGTGTTCACCCGGAGGCGGGCAAGACCATGGCCGAGCTGTGGCGAGATGCGCAAATTGAACAGGTGCTGGCGCCCGTGGCGTTTGAATGGCAGGGCCGGCAACTCACGGCAGACGTGCTTCTGTAGGAGCCGAGCTTGCTCGCGAAGAACGTGAACGATAACGCGGCGCTCTCAGGTTTTTCGCGAGCAAGCTCGCTCCTACAATGGGCTTTGTTGTTCCTTGTAGGCTTTGAGTGCGTTAAGCCGTTCGCGCTTGAGCGCCTCACCCAGCGCGGGGCCTTTGAAGCCTTTTTCCAGCAACGGTGCTACCTGCACCTCGCGCGCAACCTTCGCCGCGCCACGCAAATAATCGGCCTGTGGATAAGTTCGCTGTTCAAAGCCCTTGCGACCCCGCGCATCCATCTCGCAGGCGAGCACAAACTCCTCAAAGCGTTGCGGGCGACGGTAGACGTCAAAACTCTGCAGCAACTCCAGTAGTGTCGAGGCCTTCAGTTCCAAGGCTCGATGGCCGTGGGTGTGATATTGGCCCACCAGCAGCGCCAGTTCCTGGCAATCCCTTGGCACTTTGAAGCGTTCATTGACGGTCTTGATCAGCTTCAAGCCCCGATGTTCGTGGGCAATATGCTGCGGCAACTTATCCACAGGCGTCAGGCCCTTGCCTAAGTCGTGCAGCAGGCAGGCCCAGCGTACGGTCAGCGGTTGCTTGTACAAGGCCGCCTGCTCCAACACGCTCAATGTGTGCAGGCCCGTGTCGATCTCGGGATGATGGGCTGCGGGCTGCGGTACGCCGAACAGCGCATCCACCTCCGGCATCAAGGTTTTCAGCGCATTGCAGTCGCGCAGCACCTGGATAAACACCTGAGGCTGATCTTCCATCAGTGCCCGGGAAATTTCTTTCCAGCTGCGCTCCGGGGTCAGCGCCTCCAGTTCGCCGGATTCGCTGAGCTGACGCATCAACGCAAGCGTTGGCGCAGCCACGGTGAATCCGAGGTGCGCATAACGCGCGGCAAAGCGCGCAACGCGCAGCACTCGCAAGGGATCCTCGGCGAAAGCGGGCGATACGTGACGTAAAATACGCGCGTCCAGATCGCGCTGGCCGTGGTAAGGGTCGGTCAGATTGCCCTCATCGTCTTCAGCCATGGCATTGATGGTCAGGTCGCGACGAATCAGGTCTTCTTCCAGCGTGACTTCGGGGCTGGCGTGAAATACGAAGCCGCCGTAACCCCGGCCACTTTTACGTTCGGTGCGGGCCAGGGCGTATTCATCGCCGTTTTTTGGGTCCAGGAACACGGGGAAGTCAGCACCGACCGGCTTGAAGCCTTTGGCCAGCATCTCTTCGGTGGTAGCGCCGACAACGACGCGGTCGATGTCGGTGACCTTGATGCCCAGCAGGCGATCACGCACCGCACCGCCGACTTTGTAGATTTTCATGAAAAAGCCTCCATTAGCGGCACAGGATACCGCCTGTGCCTGGCCAATGGATGCTTTGCCGTTTCAGAGATGCACGACGGCCAGGTCCAGGCGGCCGTAGTCGTTATCGTTGTGATCGCTGCGCGGTGGGACATGGTGGGTTTTCATCACCTGGTCGCCCTGCAGGGTTTCCAGGTGGATGTCGAAGCCCCATAGCCGGTGCAGGTGCTTGAGCACTTCTTCGGTAGATTCGCCCAGGGGTTTGCGGTCGTGCTGCTGGTGACGCAAGGTCAGCGAGCGATCCCCGCGCACATCGATGCTGTAGATCTGCACGTTGGGCTCGCGGTTGCCCAGGTTGTACTGCGCCGCCAGGGTCTCGCGGATAGTCCGATAGCCCGGCTCGTCATGGATGGCCGGCACCACCAGGTCCTCCTTGAGGTCGTCGTCCATGATGCTGAACAGCTTCAGATCGCGAATCACCTGCGGGGACAGGTACTGCAGGATGAAGCTCTCGTCCTTGAAACTGCTCATGGCGAACTTGATGGTGGACAGCCAGTCGCTGCCGGCGATTTCCGGGAACCAGCGGCGATCCTCTTCGGTTGGGTGCTCGCACATGCGCCGGATGTCGCGGTACATCGCAAAGCCCAGTGCGTAGGGGTTGATGCCGTTGTAATAGGGGCTATCGAACCCGGGCTGGAACACCACGCTGGTGTGGGACGTGAGGAACTCCATCATGAAACCGTCGGTGACCAGGCCTTCGTCGTACAGGTCGTTCATCAGGGTGTAATGCCAGAACGTCGCCCAGCCCTCGTTCATCACCTGAGTCTGGCGCTGCGGATAAAAGTATTGGGCGATCTTGCGCACGATGCGCACGATTTCCCGCTGCCAGGGTTCCAGCAACGGGGCGTGCTTTTCCAGGAAATACAGGATGTTTTCCTGAGGTTCGGCGGGGAAGCGTGCATTGTCCTTGTCACTGTTTTTGCCGGCACGCTTTGGAATGGTGCGCCACAGATCGTTGATCTGCTTCTGCAGGTGTTCCTCACGCTCCTGCTGGCGCAGGCGCTCTTCTTCTGCCGAAATCGGATAGGGCCGTTTGTAACGGTCGACGCCGTAGTTCATCAGGGCGTGGCAGGAGTCGAGCAAATCCTCTACCGCGTCGATGCCGTGGCGCTCCTCGCATTGCATGATGTACTGCTTGGCGAACACCAGGTAATCGATGATCGAACTGGCGTCGGTCCAGGTGCGGAACAGGTAGTTGCCCTTGAAAAAGCTGTTATGCCCGTAGCATGCGTGGGCCACCACCAGCGCCTGCATGCAGATGGTGTTTTCTTCCATCAGGTAGGCGATGCACGGGTCGGAGTTGATCACGATCTCGTAGGCCAGGCCCATCTGGCCGCGGGTGTAGGACTTTTCGGTGCTGAGGAAGTGTTTGCCATAGGACCAATGGTGATAACCCAGCGGCATGCCGACGGAGGCGTAGGCGTCCATCATCTGTTCGGCGGTGATCACTTCGATCTGGTTGGGGTAGGTGTCCAGCGCATAACCGGCCGCGATGCGGCTGATTTCCCGGTCATAGGCCTGGATCAGTTCAAAGGTCCACTCGGACCCGGTGGAGATAGGTTGGCGCTTATGCTCTTTTTTGGCGGTCATGTCACTAACCTGCGCTGGAAGAGTTCACGGAAGACCGGGTAGATATCGCCGGCCGAGACCAGTTGCTGCTGGGCGAACGTGTCGGCAAAGGCTTCGCCGATGCGCTCGTATTCGAACCACAGCGCCTGGTGCTCACGGGGGGTAATTTCGACGTAGGTGTAGTACTGCACGAAAGGCATGATCTGGTTGATCAGGATATCCCGGCAGATCGGCGAGTCGTCGTTCCAGTTGTCACCGTCGGAAGCCTGGGCCGCATAGATGTTCCACTCATTGGCCGGGTAGCGTTCGGCCATGATTTCCTGCATCAGTTTCAGTGCGCTGGAGACGATGGTGCCACCGGTTTCGCGCGAGTAGAAGAATTCCTCTTCGTCGACTTCCCGGGCGCTGGTGTGATGGCGGATAAACACCACGTCGATCTTGTCGTAGTTCCGTTTCAGGAACAGGTACAGCAGGATAAAGAAACGCTTGGCGATGTCCTTGGTGGCCTGGGTCATGGAGCCGGACACGTCCATCAGGCAGAACATCACGGCCTTCGAGCTGGGGTTGGGTTGCTTGACCAGCAGGTTGTATTTCAAATCGAAGGTGTCAAGAAACGGCACACGGTGAATACGCGCGCTGAGTTTCTCGATTTCGATTTCTATTTCCTGGATATCGCCGAAATTATCCGGTTCTTCGCGCTTCAAACGCGCCAATTCTTCCTTGGCGTGCTTGAGCTTTGCACGGCTGCTGCCTGACAGGGCGATCCGACGGGCGTGGGCTGAGCGCAAAGTGCGGATGATGTTGATACGGGACGGATTGCCCTCGTTGCTGATACCGGCGCGTACGGTTTTGAAGGTGTCGGTGCCGGTCAGGTTGCGTTTGACCAGGTTGGGCAGCTCCAGGTCCTCGAACATGAATTCGAGGAACTCCTCCTGCGTGATCTGGAACACGAATTCGTCCATGCCCTCGCCGGAGTTGCCGGCCTTGCCCGCGCCCTTGCCTCCACCGCCTCCTTGAGGGCGCGCAATGTGTTCACCCGTGGTGAACTCCTTGTTGCCGGGATGCACAACGGTCTGCTTGCCGCCCCGGCCGTGGTGCAGCACGGGTTCGTCGATGTCGCGTCCCGGAATGCTGATTTGTTCGCCATGCTCCATGTCGGTGATGGAGCGGCGGCTGACGGCCTCTTCAACCGCCTTTTTGATATGGTCACGGTAACGCCGCAGGAAACGCTGGCGGTTTACCGTGCTCTTGTTCTTGCCATTGAGGCGTCGGTCGATCACATAGCTCATGGGGAGCCCTCCGGGCAGCTTCACGTTACAAGCTTCAAGCCGCGAGCTGGAAGCTTAAGGACAAGCGGTCGACTGCCAGGCGTAACGCCTGGCAGTGAGCACCTGTCGCTGCCTTATTGCGATTTGCGCACCCGCAGGTACCACTCGGAGAGCAGTCGTACCTGTTTGTCGGTGTAGCCGCGCTCGACCATTCGTGTGACGAAGTCGTTGTGTTTTTGCTGGTCCTCCTTGCTCGCCTTGGCGTTGAAGCTGATAACCGGCAGCAGATCCTCGGTGTTGGAGAACATTTTCTTCTCGATCACCACCCGCAGTTTCTCGTAGCTGAGCCAGGTTGGGTTCTTGCCGTTGTTGTTGGCGCGGGCGCGCAGCACGAAGTTGACGATTTCGTTGCGGAAATCCTTCGGATTGCTGATGCCGGCGGGTTTCTCGATCTTCTCCAGCTCTTCGTTGAGCGCCACGCGGTTGAGGATTTCGCCGGTTTCGGGATCGCGGTATTCCTGGTCCTGAATCCAGAAGTCGGCGTACAGCACGTAGCGGTCGAAGATGTTCTGGCCGTACTCGCTGTAGGACTCCAGGTAGGCGGTCTGGATTTCCTTGCCGATGAATTCGATATAGCGCGGCGCCAGGTATTCCTTGAGGAAACGCAGATAGCGCTCGCGGGTTTCGGCCTGGAATTGTTCCTGTTCGATCTGCTGCTCCAGCACGTAGAGCAGGTGCACCGGGTTGGCGGCGATCTCGTGGGGGTCGAAGTTGAAGACCTTGGAGAGGATCTTGAACGCGAAGCGTGTCGACAGGCCGTTCATGCCTTCATCGACGCCCGCCGTGTCACGGTATTCCTGGATTGATTTGGCCTTGGGATCAGTGTCCTTGAGGTTTTCACCGTCGTACACGCGCATTTTCGAGTAGATATTCGAGTTCTCCGGCTCCTTGAGGCGCGACAGCACGGTGAACTGGGCGAGCATCTTCAGGGTGTCGGGGGCGCAATGGGCCTTGGCCAGCGAGCTGTTGAACAGCAGTTTGTCGTAGATCTTGATTTCATCGCTGACCCGCAGGCAGTACGGCACCTTGACGATGTAGATACGGTCGATGAAGGCTTCGTTGTTCTTGTTGTTGCGGAAGGTGTGCCATTCCGATTCGTTGGAGTGCGCCAGCAGGATCCCGGTGAACGGAATCGCGCCCAGGCCTTCGGTACTGTTGTAGTTACCTTCCTGGGTGGCCGTGAGCAGTGGGTGCAGCACCTTGATCGGCGCCTTGAACATCTCCACGAACTCCATCAGGCCCTGGTTGGCCCGGCACAGTGCGCCCGAGTAGCTATAGGCGTCGGCGTCGTTCTGCGGGAATTCTTCGAGTTTGCGGATATCGACCTTGCCCACCAGCGCCGAGATGTCCTGGTTGTTCTCGTCGCCCGGCTCGGTCTTGGCGACGCCGATCTGGTTGAGGATCGATGGGTAGAGCTTGACCACCCGGAACTGGCTGATATCGCCGCCGAACTCGGACAGGCGCTTGGTGGCCCAGGGCGACATGATGGTATTGAGGTAGCGCCGGGGGATGCCGAAGTCTTCTTCGAGGATCGCACCGTCTTCGGTGGCGTTGAACAGCCCCAAAGGCGACTCGAACACCGGTGAGCCCTTGATGGCGTAGAAGGGCACCTTCTCGATCAGTTGTTTGAGTTTTTCCGCCAGGGACGACTTGCCGCCACCAACGGGACCGAGCAGGTAGAGGATCTGTTTCTTCTCTTCCAGGCCCTGGGCCGCATGGCGGAAGTAGGAGACGATCTGGTCGATGCATTCCTCCATGCCGTGGAAGTCTTCAAAGGCCGGGTAACGCCGGATCACCTTGTTGGAGAATATTCGCGACAGGCGCGAATTGTTCGAGGTGTCTACCAGCTGCGGCTCGCCAATCGCCAGCAGCAGGCGTTCGGCGGCAGACGCATAGGTGCTGCGGTCCCGTTTGCACAGCTCAAGATACTCTTGAAGCGTGAGTTCTTCCTGCTGTGTGGACTCGAAACGTTGTTGGAAGTGGCTAAAGATACTCATGACGTCGTCACCTCGCTCGATACGTGGAGCCGACGCCGGATCAATCAGTCGATGCTGGCAGCCATTGGCGTTCCCCAATGGCTGTTTTCCCCCCAGAACACCCTGAAACGCTACCGATGACCCGCGCGCCGGTGTACCGGCTCTCCCCTGATTTGGATGGCCTGCACTTAAGGATAGTTGGTAATCGGGGAGTTCAAGGCGCGATACGTAATTAGTTTGGCTGCGCCGTTCGTCAGAAACGGCGCAAGCCCAAGCGTCACGCGGGGTAGCGGGGTGTGAAAAAAATTATTGCGAATCGCTTGAAGAAATTTCCGCAGGATAGGTCGCGCGCCACAGCTCAAAGCCGCCATCGAGGCTATAAACGTCGGAGAAGCCCTGGCTGACCAGATAGGCTGCGGCGCTTTGGCTGGAGTTACCGTGATAGCACGCCACGATCACCGGCGCGTCGAGGTCGGCGGCGCGGATGAAGTCGGCGATGTTGACGTTGTCCAGATGCTGGGCGCCGGCAATGTGGGCTGCAGCGTAAGTCGGCTGGTCACGGATATCGACGACCACGGCGCCTTGCTCGCGCAGGGCCTGGGCTTGTTCGGGAGGGATACGTTTGAATTCGCTCATGGCGGGCTCCTAGGGCTTGGCGGCGGCCGTCTGTAGGGTGGGTGCAGGGGATTCACACTGGCAACTGATACGCTCGCCGGTGTCGATGTTCATCAGGGTCATGGCGCCGCCCCACACGCAGCCGGTGTCGAGGGCGAACACGCGGGGTTCTTCGCATTTGCCTTCAAGGGCGGCCCAATGGCCGAAGATGATCTTCGTGTCCCGGGTCTTGCGTTCCTTGTGGGCGAACCAGGGCTGGTAGCCGGGCAGGGCGGTGTCGGCGCCTTCCTTGCTCTTGAGGTCCAGCTTGCCCTGCGCCGTGCAGAAACGCATGCGCGTGAAATAGTTGGTGATCACTCTCAGGCGGGCAACGCCGGTGAGCTCGTTGTCCCACTTCACTGGCTCGTTGCCATACATGCCGTCGAGGTAGGCGGTGTACAGATTGTCATCGGCCAGGGCGCTTTCGACTTCGGCGGCGCACTTGAGGGCTTTCTTCAAGGTCCATTGCGGTGGGATGCCGGCGTGGACAAGGGCGATGTTACGGGCCTCGTCGTAGTGCATGAGCTTTTGTCGGCGCAACCATTCCAGCAACTCGGCGCGGTCCGGTGCTTCGAGGATCTCGCGCAGGGTGTCGCCTTTTTTCAGGCGCTCGATGTTCTGGCCGGCCGCGAGCAGGTGCAGGTCATGGTTGCCCAGTACGCAGACCAGCGAATCGCGCAGGTTATAGAGGTAGCGCAGGGTTTCCAGCGACTGCGGGCCACGGTTGACCAAGTCGCCGACCAGCCACAGGCGATCATTCACGGGGTCGAAGGCGACCTGTTCAAGCAGGCACTTGAGGGGCTCCAGGCACCCTTGCAGGTCACCGACCGCGTACGTCGCCATCAGTGCAGGGCTCCGGGCACCGCGAGGCGGAAGGGCTTGATGGTCGCGTCGAACAAGTGGCCGTCGGTGGCTTTCATCTGATACGAGCCCTGCATGGTGCCGACCCTGGAGGTCATCACCGTGCCGCTGCTGTAGGTATGGCTGGCGCCGATGTCGATCAACGGTTGCTGGCCGACAACGCCCGCGCCGCGTACTTCTTCAACCTGACCGTCACCGTCGGTGATCACCCAATGGCGTGACAGCAACTTGGCCGGCACCAGCCCGTTGTTTTTCACCGTGATGGTGTAGGCAAAGGCAAAGCGGTTGAGTTCGGGTTGCGATTGGTCCGCCAGGAAGCGGGTGACGACGCTGACGTCGATCTGGTAGCGAGGATCGGACATGCAAGAGGCCTTAAAAGCAAAAGCGGAGGACAGCAGATGCGGATCAGTCTAGGCCAAGAGGTGGGCACTAGGCCAGACATGCTGTCGGGTATGACAGGGTTCAAGTGTGGGAGGGGGCTTGCCCCCGATAGCGGTGGTTCAGTTAAACCTTCCTGCACTGACACAACCTCATCGGGGGCAAGCCCCCTCCCACATTTGTCCTTACACCTGCTCTGCTGCTGGCGCAGGCTGGATAGCCAACTGGTCGGCCAGGCGCACGAATGCGGCCAGGTCCAGTTGCTCGGGACGCAGGCTGCCATCGACGCCGGCAGCTTCGATCTCGGCATTGCTCAACAGCGCCTTGAGCGTGTTGCGCAGGGTCTTGCGGCGCTGGTTGAACGCTTCGCGTACGACGCGCTCGAGCAGTTTGTGGTCCTTGGCCGGGTGCGGCAGGACGGCATGGGGCACCAGGCGCACGATGGCCGAGTCGACCTTCGGCGGCGGGTTGAACGCGCCCGGGCCGACGTTGAACAGGTGTTCGACGCGGCAGTGGTACTGGACCATGATCGACAGCCGGCCCCAATCACCGCCACCTGGGCCAGCGGCCAGGCGCTCCACCACTTCTTTTTGCAGCATGAAGTGCATGTCGCGGATGATCCCGGCGTTGTTCAGCAGGTGGAAAATCAGCGGGGTGGAGATGTTGTACGGCAGGTTACCGACAACGCGCAGGCTGTTGGGCGCGGCGTTGAGGGTGTTGAAGTCGAACTTCAGCGCATCGCCCTGATGCAGGTTGAAGTTGGGCTTGCCGGCAAATTGCTGATTGAGGATCGGGATCAGGTCCTTGTCCAGCTCCACCACATCCAGTTGCCCGCCACTGGCCAGCAGGCCTTGGGTCAGTGCGCCCTGGCCCGGGCCGATTTCCAGCAGGCGGTCTTCTGGCTTGGCATGGATGGAGCGCAGGATGCGGTCGATCACGCCAGCGTCGTGCAGGAAGTTTTGCCCGAAGCGCTTGCGCGCCCGGTGTTGGTAATGCTCGGTCATATACGGGTCTCGGCCATCTGATAGGCGGTTTCCAGGGCCACGTGCAGGCTGCCGGTATCGATCTTGCCGCTGCCCGCCAGGTCCAGGGCAGTGCCATGGTCGACGGAGGTGCGGATGATCGGCAGGCCCAGTGTCACATTGACTGCGGCGCCGAAGCCTTTGTATTTCAGCACGGGCAGCCCCTGGTCATGGTACATCGCCAGCACTGCATCGCAGTGCTCCAGATATTTGGGGGTAAACAGAGTGTCTGCGGGCAATGGGCCGCGCAGGTCCATGCCTTCCTGGCGCAGACGCTCTAATGTCGGTTCAATGATGTCGATTTCTTCATGGCCCAAATGGCCGCCTTCACCGGCGTGGGGGTTGAGCCCACAGACCAGGATGCGCGGTTGGGCAATGCCGAATTTGTGTTGCAGGTCGGCGTGCAGGATGCGCGTGACGCGTTCTATGCGCTCGGCGGTGATGGCGTCGGCGATATCGCGCAGCGGCAGATGGGTGGTGACCAGCGCGACGCGAAGGCCACGGGTGGCCAGCATCATCACGACTTGTTCGGTGTGGGTGAGTTCGGCCAGGAATTCGGTATGGCCGGAGAAGGCGATACCGGATTCGTTGATCACGCCTTTATGAACGGGCGCGGTGATCATGCCGGCGAAGTCGCCGTCGATGCAGCCTTGGCCGGCGCGGGTCAGGGTTTCCAGCACAAAGGCCGCATTGGCCTTGTCCAGTTGCCCGGCGACGACCTTGGCATGCAGCGGGGTGTCCCACACATACAGGCTGCCCGCCGGCGCCGGCAGGTCGGGCCAGTTGCCCGGTGCAACGCTCAGCAGGTTGACAGCCACACCCAGCTGCGCGGCCCGCTCAAGGAGCAGGTCGCGGCTGGTAATGGCAATCAGGGGGTGTGGCTGGGGTTGCGAGGCGAGCAGCAGGCACAGGTCTGGACCAATGCCGGCCGGCTCGCCGGGTGTTACCGCGAAACGCTGGGGTTTCACTGCGCTGCCTGGTCTGTGCCTGTTTGCTCAGCGGCCGGCAGTTTGTTTTCTACGTAGGCTTCGTCACGGATCTGACGCAGCCAGGTTTGCAGCTCTTCGTCGTACTTGCGATTGCGCAGTACGGTCAGGGCTTGCTGCTCGCGGGCCTGGTTGGTGTTGTCGGTGGCGCGACGGCCAAGGACTTCCAGTACATGCCAGCCGTATTGGGTCTTGAACGGCTTGGACAGCACACCTTGCGGCGTATCGGCCATCACCTGCTGGAACTCCGGCACCAGGGCTTTCGGGTCGATCCAGTTCAGGTCGCCGCCGTTGAGGGCCGAGCCTGGGTCTTCCGAAAAACTCTTGGCCAGGGTGGCGAAGTCTTCACCGCTTTCGATGCGGTCATAGATCTTCTGGGCCAGTTCCTTGGTTTGTGCTTCGGTGCGGATTTCGCTGGGTTTGACCAGGATATGACGAACGTGTACTTCGTCCTTCAGCGAGGTCTCGCCGCCGCGCTTGCCGAGCAGCTTGAGGATGATAAAGCCGCCTGGAGTACGTGCCGGCTGGGTAATGTCACCCACGTTCATGGCACTGAGCTCACGGTCGAACGGCGGCGGCAGTTGAGCGGCTTTACGCCAGCCCATGTCACCACCGTCGAGCGCGTTGTCGCTGCCGGATTGGGCAATCGCCATTTGAGCGAAATCAGCACCCGCCTTGAGGCGGTCGTAGATCGCCTGGGTCTTGGCTGCGGCGGCATTGAGCTGCTCGGCGTTGGCGCTGTCCGGCGTCGGGATCAGGATGTTGGCCAGGTGCAGCTCTTCGGAGAGTTGCATCTTGCCCAGGTCCGAGGCCAGGAAGTTCTTCACTTCCTGCTCCGACACCTGCACCCGCTCCGCTACGCGACGTTGACGTACACGGCTGATGATCATTTCACGCTTGATCTGGTCGCGCGCGTCCTCATAGGACAGGCCATCGTGCGCCAGGGCTGCGCGGAACTGATCGATGCTCATGTTGTTGCGTTGAGCGATGGTGCCGACGGCCTGGTTGAGCTCTTCGTCCGAAATACGGATGCCGGAGCGCTCGCCGATCTGCAGTTGCAGGTTTTCGACGATCAGGCGTTCCAGCACCTGGGGCTCCAGGACGCTGGTCGGCGGCACACCACCGCCACGCTTGGCGATGGTCTGCTGAACTTCCTTGACCCGCTGGTCCAGCTGGCTCTGCATGATCACGTCGTTATCGACGATGGCTGCGACTTTATCCAGCTGTTGCACCGCGGCATGCGCCGAGGCGGCACCCAGGAACAGCGCGCCCAGCACTAGCGGGCGCAAACACTCAGAAAGCTTTGTCTTCACGTTCACGATAACCTTCAATGCCTTTGTCGAGGAAGCTCTCTACCTTGGCGCCGGTCAGGCCGCCGAGTCCTTTGAGGACGATCTGGAAGAAGAGCCCGTGGTCACCCTTTTCGTTAAGCGGGGCGATCTGGCTGTATTCGTCGTTGGAAACCCAGTAACGGTTGATGACGCGCAGTTTCCAGCAGCAGTTGTCGTACTCGAAACCACCAAAGGCTTCCAGGGTACGGTTACGTGCATAGTCATACTGCCAGCGGGTGATCAGGTTCCATTGAGGAATGATCGGCCACATCATCGAGAAGTCGTGTTGCTGGATTTTGTAGTAATCCTTGATGAAATTAGGATTACCTTCAGAGCCGTAGTCACCCCCGAATTGCCATTTGCCGGTCAGCTGGTTGTATACCACTTGGTCATTGCGATAGCGGTAGCCGACGTTAATAACCTTGTTCGGGTTGTCTTCCGGCTGGTAGTGAAACATTGCGCTGCCGGAGCGAGGACTGTGGCTTGTAGGGTCCCAATTGTAGTCGGCTGTAGCACGCCAATCGCGGTTGAAACGGAATGAGTAGTCCAGAGCGATCGGAGAAACATCCTCGTGGGCGTCGTCACGCGTTTTTGCATCGACACCAGGCAGTTGCACTTCGCGATCTTTGAAGTACACAGCTTGGCCAATACTAATACGTTGGCGTTCGAGGCCGTCGTCTCGTATCCAGCGGCTGGTTAGGCCCAGCGACAGTTTGTTTTCATCGCCTATACGGTCACCGCCAGTGAAGCGGTTGTCGCGGAACAGCGAGTCAAAGCTGAACGGAGTTTCGCTGGTGTCGAATACTGGAATGTTTTTCTGATCTTTCTCGGGGACATAGAGATAGAACAAGCGTGGTTCCAGAGTTTGCCTGTAATTACTACCAAAATATTGAGTGTTGCGGTCGAAGTAGAGGCCGCTGTCGATACTGGCAATGGGTAAGGCACGGTCTTGGGAGCTATTGAAGGTCTCACCCAGGGACGAGGCCCCTAATCTGTTGACTAGCAGGTCGTTCTTGCCGGTGTTGTCCAAATCGAGGTCATATTTGGTATAGACATATTTGAGTTTTGGCGTAATGAATCCGTAGGTCCAGTTCAGCGGCAGAGAGACGCTAGGAGCGGCGCTCAGACGAGTACCATTGGCACGGCTCAGCCCTAAGACGTTGTTGTCGAGGCGGGAGGAGACCGCTCCGTCTTTGTCGGTGTAGGAGCCCTTCTGGAGATCTCGATCGAACCGCACTGCTTCAGTTTCGTAGGCAAAGTCCAGGCCGCCGGGATGATACGGCAGTGCACCATTAAAGGTGATCTGCGGTAGGCGGTCGTACGGAGTGAACTCCGAAACCGTTGCCAGCTGGTACGCCTGAGCGTTCACGCGGGCCTGATATGTATCACCGCGATAGGTCAGGGTGCCCTGTTGGTTGACGAAGTTGCGATTCTCCACGCCTTCTTCATAGGACTTCAGATCCTGAAAGTAGTAGGGGTCGCTGATCTTGGTGTAATCAACCATCGACGTCAGACGTGAATCCAACCCGCCCTTATGCTGCCAATTGAGCATATAGCGAGTTTTTTCGCTATCAGTCTGGTTCTTGCGCTCGTCGTTGTCGTCGTTCAGGTACGCCCCGCCGAACTGGCCTTCGCTGGACTTGGTGAGGTAGCGGAATTCGCCTTCCATCAACAGGCCGCGCTTGGTCATGTATTGCGGGTACAACGTGGCGTCGTAGTTCGGTGCCAGGTTGAAGTAGTACGGCGTCACGAGGGTAAAGCCGGTTTCACTGCCGGTGCTGAAGCTCGGCGGCAGGAAGCCGGACTGACGGCGGTCGTCAATCGGGAAGTAGATGTAAGGGGTGTACAGGATCGGGATGTTCTTGACCCGCAACGTCGCGTTGGTCGCCGTACCGAAACCGGTGGCCGGGTTCAACGTGATGTTGTTGCCCTTGAGCTGCCAGGCGTTGCTGTCCGGCTCGCAGGTGGTGTACGTACCGTCCTTGAGACGGATGATCGCGTTCTCGGCACGCTTGGCGTACAGCGCGTTACCGCGGATACGCGACTTGTGCATCACGTATTCGGCGTTGTCGATCTGGGCCGCGCCGGTGTCGAGCTGGACCTGGGCACGGTCGCCCACGATCAGCGCGCCGTTGTCGCGCAGGCGCACGTTGCCGTTCAGCTCGCCACGGTTCTCGGCCTGGTACAGGCTGGCTTCGTCGGACTCCAGCTGCATGCTGCCCTGGCGCATGACGACGTCACCGGCCAGTGTGGCGACCTGCTGTTCCTGCTCGTAACGAGAAGCCTTGGCACCGATGAAGGTCGGCGCATCGCTCTTGTTCGTCTTGTCATTCATGCCAGGACGCGTCGGCTCGATGTAGGCACCGCCGCAGTAAGGGCCGGTTTCGGCCAACTGTGCTGCGGTCAGTTTCTCGCGAGGCACCCAGTCCAGGTGGCTGTAGTCTTTGCTGCGCGAACGCAGCCCACGGCCCTTGGCTTCGGTGACCAGCATGGTCTTGGGCTCGGCGTCGACGCTGCCGCCAGCCTCGCCCTGCGGCGTGCTGTTGGCCGAGCTGACGGCAGAACCGTCATGCACCGGGCGCGGTGGCAATGGGGCGGCGGCCGTTTTCGGCGCGCAATCCCAGGCACCCGAAGCAGAGACTGAGCAGTCATACTGTTCCGCGGCGACCACGAATGAGGTGGCGAAAGGTTGCAAGGCCAGCAGACTGCCGGTTACCAGCAACGGAAATTTTCTACGAAACGCGGGGGATTTCAATGCCATCTTATTAGTCCGGGCTTCCTGCGTGCCATCTGCCCGCGGTTTGGGCCGCACGCCTCTCGATGGTCTGAAAAAGATGCGTGATAATAAAGCATGCCCCGCTTGACGGCTAGCGCCGTCGGAGACCCTTGTAATGCCCGAGCACGATCTACGTTTACAACAGCTGGAAGTCTGGCTGGATGAGCAGTTACCGATTCTCTTCAACGCTCAGGACTGGGGCCCCGTACCCCCGGCCACATTGACCGCGGCCAGCAGCGACGCGAGTTTCAGGCGTTACTTCCGGTGGGAGGGTGGGGCGCATACATTCGTCGTAATGGACGCGCCACCGCCCCAGGAAAACTGCAAACCTTTCGTCGATATCGCACATTTGCTCGCGAAATCGGGAATTAATGTGCCAAAAATTTATGCAGAAGATTTGCCCCGAGGCTTTCTTTTGCTCAATGACCTGGGCCGAAAAACCTATCTGGACGTGATTGACGAGCAAAACGCCGATCAATTGTTCGCCGACGCCATCGATGCGCTGCTGGCGTTCCAGCAGTTGCCGATGGACGCGCCGTTGCCCAGCTATGACGTCGCCCTGCTGCGTCGCGAGCTTGAGTTGTTCCCTGAATGGTACGTACGCCGGCACCTGGGTATCGAGCTTGATACCTGCCAGCAGGCCCTCTGGCAACGCGTCAGTGACCGCTTGATCGACAGCGCCCTGGCCCAGCCCAATGTGCTGGTGCACCGCGACTATATGCCGCGCAACCTGATGATCAGCGAGCCTAACCCTGGGGTGCTGGATTTCCAGGATGCGGTCTATGGCCCGGTGACCTATGACATTACCTGTCTGTTCAAAGACGCCTTCCTCAGCTGGCCCCAGGCCCGCGTGCGCGCGTGGCAGCGCGGCTACTGGGAACGCGCCGGGCAGTTGGGCATCCCTGTGCAGGATGATTTTGAAGAGTTCCTGCGTGCCAGCGACCTGATGGGCGTGCAGCGTCACCTCAAGGTCATCGGCATCTTCGCGCGGATCTGCCACCGCGATGGCAAACCACGCTATCTGGCGGACGTGCCGCGCTTCTTTGCTTATATAGAAGCGGTGCTGGCCGACCGGCCGGAGTTAAGTGACCTGGGTGAGCTGCTCAGCAGCCTGCGCCAACCGGCCGAGGCTTGCGTATGAAAGCGATGATCCTGGCGGCCGGCAAGGGCGAGCGCATGCGCCCGCTGACGCTGCATACGCCCAAACCGCTGGTGCAGGTAGGCGGCAAACGGCTGATCGAGTATCACCTTGAAGCGCTGGCCAAGGCCGGCTTCACCGAGATCGTGATCAACCATGCCTGGCTCGGTCAGCAGATCGAAAGCTACCTGGGTGACGGTGCCCAGTTCGGCGTGCGTATCCGTTATTCAGCCGAAGGCGAGCCGCTGGAAACCGGCGGCGGGATTTTCCAGGCGCTGCCGTTGCTGGGTGACGAGCCGTTCCTGGTGGTCAACGGCGATATCTGGACCGATTACGACTTCAGCCAATTGAAGCGACCGCTCCAGGGCCTGGCCCATCTGGTGATGGTCGACAACCCGGCACATCATCCGTCCGGCGGGGATTTCTACCTGGACGACGGCGTGCTTCATGATGCGGCGCCCGGTGCCGATAACCTGACCTTCAGTGGCATTTCCGTGCTCGACCCTCAATTGTTCGCGGGTTGCAGTGCGGGTGCCTTCAAGCTGGCGCCGTTACTGCGCGCGGCGATGGCCAACGGTCGGGTGACGGGTGAACACATGAAGGGACGCTGGGTGGATGTCGGAACGCTTGAACGTCTGGCGCAGGTCGAAACCTTGCTGACAGCGGGACGATAGGATGCTGTGGCCAGGGACGCTGATCGGCGCCGGGGCTGGCTTTGCGATTGCCAGCATTCCGGGGGCTTTGTTGGGTGCATTGCTGGGGCAGGCGCTGGACCGGCGCCTGCAATTACACAGCTGGGCGCAGTTGCGCGAACGCCTTGGCGGCCGCCCCGCGTTGCGCAACGACGAATTGTTGTTCGTGCTGCTGGGGCGCTTGGCCAAAAGCAACGGTCGCATTGTGGACGGGCATATCCAGCAGGCGCGCCAGGAAATGCGCGCACTGGACATGACCGAGCCGGCCCAGCGCCGAGCCATCATGGCGTTTAATCGTGGCAAGTCCGGCACTGACCGTGTGCGCAGTTATCTGCGCGTGCTCAAGGCGCAACCCCATGCCGCCGAGGGCGTTCTACGTGCGTGCTGGCGGATGGCCTGGGCGGATGGCCGGGCGGATGATGCCGAGCGTGACCTGATCGAACGGTGGGGCAAATGGCTGGGCTGGACGCCGCAACAAATCCGCGCGTTGGCCTCCGATTACGCGCCGACGCGCAAGCCGTTGGTGGACCGTGTCGGGGCTTATCAGGAGGCGCTGCGGATTCTGGGGGTGACGGCGACCGCTGAGCCGTCGGTGATCAAGCGCGCCTATCGCCGCCTGCTCAGCCGCCATCACCCGGACAAGATCGCCGGCAGTGGCGCCAGCCCCGCGCAAGTGCGTGAGGCGACCGAGCGTACCCGTGAGTTGCATAACGCTTATGCGTTGATTCGCGAGCGGCGGGACTTTCGCTGAGAGCGCCGATCAAATGTGGGAGGGGGCTTGCCCCCGATGGCCATAGGTATCTACACAGTTTTGGTGCTACACCGCACCTGTGGCGAGGGAGCTAACGCGTATCTACCTGACGCTCCGAGGTCAAAATGTGGGAGGGGGCTTGCCCCCGATGGCGGCCTCTGGGCTAGCCAGGATGTTGGATTGGACCGAGTACATATCCGTTTCTGCGGTAACGGCTGCTTAGGGTTCCGCCCTGACGGCGGCTCACTTTTGAAAAGCGCAAAAGTAAGCAAAACGCTCTTGCCCCACCACTCGGCACCTCGCCTAGGCTCGGTGTGCCCGAACGCAGGCTTGAATCCGTGGGCCGCCGCCACGCGCCATCCATGGCGCGGGGCGGCTAACCCGGCGTCCTGCCGGGTTGCCCACGGATTCAAGCCTGCGTTCGGCCAGCGTGGTTTAACGGGGCGCCTGAGATCAAAAGCAGATCAAGTCAAGAGCGGCTCGCTTCGCATCGTGGTTACGGTTGGGCGCTGTTGAGTTGTGTAGATACTTATGGCTATCGGGGGCAAGCTCCCTCCCACATTGGTTATTCAACACTTTCGAAAAATGTGTTCAATCGGCCTGCGGGCTTAACCAGCCGCGAACTCGCCGGTAGAGCTGTTCCTGCTCGGCGGCATCGTTGCCGGGCAGGGCGTGGAGTTGCACCGGCTTGTAGCCTTCGTTCTTGCCGCGCTTGGCCGCCTGGATACGGGCCAGTGCGTTTTTGCCGTCCTGGGCGCCGTCCTGGTAGAACACATCCGCCGTAGGTACTTTCAGCGCTGGGGCCAATTGCTGCAGGTCCGGTTGACGAGCGGCGGGTGTCTTGCCGGCCACCATCACCAATTTCTGCACCTGGGCGGGTTGTTTCTCGCTCAGGTAACGCGCAGCCCACCATGCGCCGGTGCCGTGACCGAGCAGTGCCACACTGCGGGCGCCCTGGGTCTGGGCGAAGGCGACGGCAGCGTCGATGCGGTCGAAGATACGTTTGGCGTCGGTCTTGTCCTGTTCATCCGCGCCCGGTACCACCGCCGGGTCAGTGCCTTCGGCTTCCGCGCTGGCGGCCTGTTCGACGGGTTTGGCGACCGTGCTGCCGTCCTTGCTGCTGGTATCGACCGCCGCTTTGGGCGGCTCGATGACGCGTGGCGGCAAGGTGTCCAGATTGACGTCCGGCAATGACAGGCTGAGGGTGCCCCAGGCAGCGTCCGGCAGTTTGCGCCGCAACGGGCCGATCGCTTGCGGCCAGTCGGCATTTTCGCCGGCACTTGGCACGATAATCACCACGCCCTGGGGTTCGGCGCTGTTGGCGGGCCTCCACAGGGCCAGGAACGACTCGCTGCCGGCCTGCAATTGTTGTTGTTCCTGTTGCGCAACCTGGCGTTCGAGCGCGCGGGCTTCTGCCTCGCTGCGCTCGGGCAAGGGCTGGCGCTCGGCGGGTTTTTCCGCGACGGCTGCAGGCGCATCGGCGGCTTGAACAGAAAAGGCGCTGGTAAATAGCAGCGACAGGCACAATGCTGGCAGTGCCGAACGGTTTAGAGGTGGCATCGTTAAATCCCGGCCGGAAGATCTCAGCAGCCTAATGGGTTGATCGGTATTTGTCAGTGATGTGAGACGTGGATCATGGGTTTTCGCTTGCTGCTGGTTATCGGCTGTCTGTGTGTTGCCTTGATGGCGAACGCAGCGCCTGCCCCCGTCGTGCCCCAGGCGCAACTGGATGCGCAGCAGCGTGCGTGGCTGGCGCAGCACCCGCAATTGCGGGTGGGCCTGGTGTTGCAGGCGCCTTACGCGCAATACGACCGACGGCTGCAGCGGTTGTCCGGGGCCAATGTCGAGTTGATGCAGTGGCTGGCCAGGGCACTGGGCATCGAGCTGACCTGGCGCAACTTTACCGATCAGCAGCAATTGGAGGCCGCCGTGCGCGACGGCGAGGTGGACATCGCCCCCGGCCTGCAGCAAACCCCGGCCGGCTTGCGCCTGTGGTTGTTCAGCGACCCTTATATGCGCGTGCCCCAGCATATTGTCGGTATTCGTGAAGGCGGCGGCGCGGTGGAGCTGGAAAAACTCGACGCACAATCGCGCATCGCGGTGCGCATGCCCAGCACGGTGGCCGACTACCTGCGCAGCACCTATCCCAACCTCAACCTGCAAGGCGTGCCCATGGAGCGTCAGGCCCTGCAGTTACTGGTGAGCCGGCAGGCCCGCTATGCGGTGGTGGATGAGGCGCAACTGGGCCGGTTGTCCGGCGAGGCGGAGTTTGCCGGGCTGGCGGTGGTCGGCGATATCGGCCTGCCGCAGTTGCTGCGGGTGGCCACGCGGCGTGAATGGCCGCAGCTGGCCGGCATCATGCAAAGCGCCTTGCGGGCGATACCCGCCCGCGACCTCGACCAATTGCACAGCCGCTGGCTGCAGCCTCAGTACCCGCGCTTATCAAACGCCATGGGTGTGTGGAAAAACCTCAGCGTGCTGCTGGGCCTGATGCTGCTCGCCAGCCTCGCGGCGGTGCTCTGGCAGCGCCGCCAACAACGCAACCTGGAGCACGACCTGTTGGCGGCGCGAGAGGAAAGTGCGGCGCGCGCCGCTGGCGCTGAAGCCTTGCGCCTGACGCAGTTTTCCATCGATCAAAGTACGGTCGGCATCCTGTGGGTCAATTGGGACAGTCACGTGCGTTACGCCAATCGCGCCGCCGAAACCATGCTCGGCTATGGCGCTGGCGCATTGATCGAGCGACCGCTGATCGATTTCGACCCGACATTGACCATGGACCGCTGGCTCAATCTGTGGAAACGAGGGCGGGCCAGCGAGGAGGGCGCGCAGACCTTCGCCACCGACTGCCTGCGCGCCGACGGCAGCATCCTGCCGGCAGACGTGTCGTTGAGTTTCCTGCGCTTTGCCGACGGCGAGTACCTGGTGGTTTACCTGACTGACGTCACCGAGCGCCGCCGTTATGTGGCCGCCCTGCTGCAAAGCGAGGCACAGTTGCGCCAATTGTCAGCCCACCTGGAAACGGTGCGCGAAGAAGAAAAGGCGCGTATCGCCCGCGAAGTACACGACGAGCTTGGGCAGATGCTCACCGTGCTCAAGCTGGAAACCTCAATGTGTGAATTGGCCTATGCGCAACTCGACCCGGGCCTGAACGAGCGCTTGAACAGCATGAAGCGCCTGATAGCCCAGCTTTTTCAATTGGTACGTGATGTCGCCACGGCGCTGCGCCCGCCGATTCTCGACGCCGGCATTGCCTCGGCCATCGAATGGCAGGCACGACGCTTCGAAGCGCGCACGCAGATTCCCTGCCTGGTACGCGTCCCGGAAAACCCGCCGCTACTGAGCGACGCCAAGGCCATCGGCCTGTTCCGCATCCTGCAGGAGGCGCTGACCAATGTGATGCGCCATGCCCAGGCGCATACTGTGGAGCTGACGCTGGGCGTGGATGGCCCGAACCTGCGGCTGACCATCAGCGATGACGGTATCGGCTTCGTGCAGACGCAGGGGCGAGCGGTATCGTTCGGCCTGGTCGGCATGCGCGAACGGGTACTGATCATGGGCGGGCAGTTGAGCCTGGTCAGCGAGTTGGGAGAGGGCACCACCCTGAGCGTCACGGTGCCGCTGGATGCATAACGATAAGAGGAAACCCCTGTGATCCGCGTACTGGTAGCCGAAGACCACACCATTGTCCGCGAAGGCATCAAGCAATTGATCGGCCTGGCCAAGGACCTGCTGGTGGTAGGCGAAGCGAGCAATGGCGAGCAATTGCTCGAGACCCTGCGCCATGTGCCGTGCGAGGTGGTGTTGCTGGATATCTCCATGCCCGGCGTGAATGGCCTGGAGGCTATCGCGCGTATCCGCGCGCTGAGCAACCCGCCGGCGATCCTGGTGCTGTCCATGCACGATGAGGCGCAAATGGCCGCCCGCGCCCTGAAGGTGGGTGCGGCCGGCTATGCCACCAAGGACAGCGACCCGGCATTGCTGCTGATGGCGATTCGCAAGGTCGCGGCGGGTGGGCGCTATATCGACCCGGACCTGGCAGACCGCATGGTCTTCGAAGTCGGCCTGACGGATTCGCGCCCCTTGCACTCGCTGCTGTCGGAGCGCGAGTTTTCGGTGTTCGAACGTCTGGCACAAGGCGCCAACGTCAACGACATCGCCCTGCAGTTGGCCCTGAGCAGCAAAACCATCAGCACGCACAAGGCGCGCTTGATGCAAAAGCTCAACATCACCTCCCTGGCCGAGTTGGTGAAATACGCCATGGAACACAAGCTGCTGTAGCGGCGTATCCATTAACGACACCGCGCAAGCGCCGCCCGGCGAAGGCTTGCCGCTGCACTGTCCCATGCCCGCCATCCGTGTAGGGCGATCCCTACCCCGAACCTTCCATCCGGCTGATGGAATTCTCTCCTGGCCCCCGATTTCCGGGGCCTCGCGCCTGGACTACGCTTGTGTCACAGCGGTCCAAAACACAAAGGTGCGGGTATGAGCGAGGTGGATTCAAATGATGTGCTGGTCAGCTTTCGTGGCGTGCAGAAAAGCTACGATGGCGAAAACCTGATCGTCAAAGACCTCAACCTGGAGATTCGCAAGGGCGAGTTCCTCACCCTGCTCGGGCCGTCCGGTTCGGGCAAGACCACCAGCCTGATGATGCTGGCCGGCTTTGAAACACCCACCGCCGGCGAAATCCAGCTGGCCGGGCGCTCGATCAATAACGTGCCGCCGCACAAGCGCGACATCGGCATGGTGTTCCAGAACTATGCGCTGTTCCCGCACATGACCGTGGCCGAGAACCTGGCGTTTCCGCTGTCCGTGCGTGGCTTGAGCAAGACCGACATCAGCGAGCGGGTCAAGCGCGTGCTGAGCATGGTCCAGCTCGACGCGTTCGCCCAGCGCTACCCGGCGCAACTGTCCGGGGGCCAGCAACAGCGGGTGGCGTTGGCTCGCGCGTTGGTGTTCGAGCCGCAGCTGGTGCTGATGGACGAACCCCTCGGCGCCCTCGACAAGCAATTGCGCGAACACATGCAGATGGAAATCAAGCACCTGCATCAGCGCCTCGGCGTGACCGTGGTGTATGTGACCCATGACCAGGGCGAAGCCTTGACCATGTCCGACCGCGTGGCGGTGTTCCACCAGGGCGAAATCCAGCAGATCGCCGCGCCGCGCAGCCTGTATGAAGAGCCGAAAAATACCTTTGTGGCCAACTTCATCGGCGAAAACAACCGTCTCAATGGCCGTCTGCACAGCCACACCGGCGAGCGCTGTGTGGTGGAGCTGGCGCGCGGCGAAAAGGTCGAGGCGCTGGCGGTGAACGTCGGCTCGATCAACGGCCCGGTGACGCTGTCGGTGCGTCCGGAGCGCGTCAGCCTCAATGGCGCAAGTGACCGCTGCATCAACCGTTTTTCCGGGCGGGTGGCGGAGTTCATCTACCTGGGCGACCACGTGCGTGTGCGCCTGGAAGTTTGCGGCAAGACCGATTTTTTCGTGAAACAACCGATCGCCGAGCTGGACCCGGCCCTGACGGTCGGCGACGTAGTACCGATTGGCTGGCAAGTCGAGCACGTTCGCGCACTCGACCCACTTCTAGAGGCGAATTGATCGCCCCCTGGCTTCACCAACCCTGCACGTGGAGAGCACAACAATGTTGAGATCCCTTAAGTATTCGGCCCTGGCTATCGGCCTGATGGGCGCGACACAGGCCATGGCAGGCCCGGACCTGACCGTCGTTTCCTTTGGCGGCGCGAACAAGGCGGCCCAGGTCAAGGCCTTCTATGCCCCGTGGGAAAGCGCGGGCAACGGCAAGATCATTGCAGGTGAATACAACGGTGAAATGGCCAAGGTCAAAGCCATGGTCGACACCAAGAGCGTGTCCTGGGACCTGGTGGAAGTGGAGTCGCCTGAACTGTCCCGTGGTTGCGACGAAGACATGTTCGAGCCCCTCGACCCGAAACTGTTCGGCAACGGCGCCGACTACGTCAAAGGCGCGATCCAGCCCTGCGGCGTGGGCTTCTTCGTGTGGTCGACAGTGCTGGCCTACAACGCCGACAAACTCGCCAGTGCACCGACCAGTTGGGCGGATTTCTGGGACACCAAGAAATTCCCGGGCAAGCGTGGCCTGCGCAAAGGCGCCAAATACACTCTGGAATTCGCGCTGATGGCCGACGGCGTAGCGCCCAAGGATGTCTACAAAGTGCTGGCCGGCAAAGATGGCCAGGACCGTGCATTCAAGAAACTCGACGAACTCAAGCCGTCGATCCAGTGGTGGGAGGCCGGTGCACAGCCGCCGCAATACCTGGCCTCGGGTGACGTCGTGATGAGCTCGGCCTACAACGGCCGGATCGCCGCCGTGCAGAAAGAAAGCAACCTCAAAGTGGTGTGGAACGGCGGCATCTACGACTTCGACGCCTGGGCCATTCCAAAAGGCCTGGCCAAGGATCGCGCCGAAGCGGCGAAAAAATTCATCGCCTTCTCGGTGCAGCCGCAGCAGCAGAAGATCTATTCGGAAAACATCGCCTACGGCCCGGCCAACACCCAGGCCGTGCCGTTGCTGGCCAAAGACGTGCTCAAGGACATGCCGACCACGCCGGAAAATATCGCCAATCAGGTGCAGATCGATGTGAGCTTCTGGGCCGATAACGGCGAGCAGCTTGAGCAGCGCTTCAATTCCTGGGCCGCTAAATAACCAGCAGCACCGCTAACCCTGTGGGAGGGGGCTTGCCCTAATGCCAGTCAGTTAAGCGTACGCCCGCTGTAGGAGCGAGCTTGCTCGCGAAAAACGTCAACGATAACGCGTGCTTCCTGAATGAACGCGGCGCCTGTGAGTTTTTCGCGAGCAAGCTCGCTCCTACAGACTGGCATTAGGGCAAGCCCCCTCCCACAGGGGATCTGCATTTATCTTCAAGATCCGGAGTTCAGTCATGGCCCTCGCCATTCCCACCCTCAAGCAGCGCCTGGCCCGTG
>NZ_JAFLXH010000026.1:0-93901 GCF_019891515.1 Pseudomonas sp. Wu6
GGGCCATCCCTGGCCCAGTGCGGCTAACCCGGCGTCCTGCCGGGTTGCCCACGGATTCAAGCCTGCGTTCGGCCAGCGTGGTTTAACGGGGCGCCTGAGATCAAGATCAAACGCAGATCAAGATCAAGAGCGACTCGCTTCGCATCGTGGTTACGGTTGGGCGCTACAGAGTTGTGTAGATACCTATGTCCCGATAGCCGCACCGAGATACCCCGCCTGTCCCTAATCCCCACCACCATGATTTCTCTGAAAAACCTCTTCCCCCATCGCCGCAATCTGCCCCTCGATCAACGCTTCAAAAGGTTTGAGCAACGTCTCGAACGATGCCGGCGCTTCCAGGACCTGCAACGCCTGCGCGATGGCTTCGACCGTCGACAAGGCGCCAGGTCCCGGCGCCTTGCGCAAGCGATACCGGGAGACGCCGCCATTGGCCAGCGTCACCCGAGGCAAGGCCGCCAGCAACGGGTTGAGGTGCAGCAACTTGCGTGCCTTGCGCCAGGTGCCGTCGGGCACCACCAGCAACAGCGGCTGATCGTCTTGTGCGTAGGCTTGCAGGGGTTGGGCATCATCAGCCGGAAACAACAGCCGCGCCTGATAGCCGGGCGGGTTCAACAGGGTCGCCAGGTCATCGAACACCTCTCCCACCACCAACTGCGCATTGTTCAACCCCAACACCGCCAGCCGCGCGGTATTGAGCGCGTGGTTGACCTCGCTCGGATGCTGCAGCAGCAACACACGGGTGCGACTTTGGAGACGCGGAATCAGCGGGCACAGGCAGTGGCTGACGGGCCTGAGACAATGGGAACACTGGGGTCTGGACATGTTTTTCAGGCCTGGTTGAGCTGGGCTTTAAGTAAATCGCGGAAAGTCTGGATCAGCGGCTCGCGGCCTCGCCCCCGGCGCATGATCATCGAAAACGGCGCCTGGTAGCCGAAGGTGGCCGGCAGCAGTACGCGCAGGTCGCCCTTGTCGGCCCAGGCCTGGGCGTAGTGCTCGGGCAGGTAGCCGATATAGGCGCCGGACAACACCAAAATCAGCTGCGCCTCCATGCTTTCCACGGTGGCCGCGCTGTGCTTGAAGCCATGGCGCGCGAGTTCGGCCTGGCTCCAGTAACCACGCCCGACCATACGTTGCTGGGTGATGACCTGCTCGGGGATACGCCGCTCGTTGAACAACGGGTGCCGGGTGCTGCAATACAGCCAGTGCTGCTCCCGGTACAGCGGCATGTAGATCAGCCCGCTCATGCGGTTGGAAAACGCGCCGATGGCCAGATCCAGGCGATTGTCCTGTACCCCCAGTTGCAGTTCATAAGGGCTCATGACCGACAGATGCAAATGGACTGCCGGGTGTTCGAGGCTATAGGCACCGATCACCTCAGCGAACGGCAGCGCTTTGTCGCTGACCGTGGAGTCGAGCACACCGAGCTTGAGGGTGCCGCGCAATTCGCCCTTCAACGCGGCGGCATATTGTTCGAAGCCTTCCAGTTCGCCCAGTAAACGCAAGGTTTCCTGATAAAACAGCTCGCCCTTGCTGGTCAGGCTGAAACCGCCACGCCCACGATGGCACAGCACCAGGCCCAACGCCGATTCCAGCTGGCTCATATAGGTGCTGATGGCTGACGTCGACAGGTTGAGTGCGTGTTGCGCGTTGGCGAACCCCTGGTGTCGCACAACGCTGACGAAGATGCGCAGCAGTTTCAGGTCGGGCAAGGCGTTGGCCATCAAATCTCCGCAGGCTCTCTTATTTAAACCGAGTTTACCCCAGGCGTTAGTTTAGAAAAATCTGAACTAAGTATTTGCCTCTGCCGATTCTTCCCTGCCCCCGCTTTTTACAGAATCGGCCTCCTGATAAACACAGCAACGATGAGGCAATCCCGTGGACAAGATTTTCCACCAACCACTGGGCGGCAACGAAATGCCGCGCTTCGCCGGCATCGCCACCATGATGCGCCTGCCCCACCTGCAAACGGCCGAGGGCCTGGACGCGGCCTTCATCGGCGTGCCCCTGGACATCGGCACCTCGCTGCGCGCCGGCACCCGCTTCGGGCCTCGGGAAATTCGCGCCGAATCGGTGATGATCCGCCCGTACAACATGGCCACCGGCGCTGCGCCGTTCGATTCGCTGTCGGTTGCGGATATCGGCGACGTGGCGATCAATACCTTCAATCTCCTCGACGCCGTGCGCATCATCGAACACGCCTACGATGAAATCCTCGAGCACGCCGTCATCCCCCTGACCCTGGGCGGCGATCACACCATCACCCTGCCGATCCTGCGGGCGATTCACAAGAAACACGGCAAGGTCGGGCTGGTGCACATCGACGCCCACGCCGACGTCAACGACCATATGTTCGGCGAGAAAATCGCCCACGGCACTACCTTCCGCCGCGCCGTGGAAGAGGGTTTGCTCGACTGCGACCGCGTGGTGCAGATCGGCCTGCGCGCCCAGGGCTACACCGCTGAAGACTTCAACTGGAGCCGCAAGCAGGGCTTCCGCGTGGTCCAGGCCGAAGAATGCTGGCATCACTCGCTCGCGCCGTTGATGGCCGAAGTGCGCGAAAAGGTCGGCGGCGGCCCGGTGTACCTGAGCTTCGACATCGATGGCATCGACCCGGCCTGGGCACCGGGCACCGGCACGCCGGAAATCGGCGGGCTGACCACCATCCAGGCGATCGAGATCATTCGTGGCTGCCAGGGCCTGGACTTGATTGGTTGTGATCTGGTGGAAGTTTCGCCGCCCTATGACACCACCGGCAACACCTCGCTGCTGGGTGCCAACCTGCTGTATGAAATGCTCTGTGTATTGCCCGGCGTGACGCATCGCTGATCAGCGCGTACACGCCTTGAACAGAATAAAAAGCATGGTCGCACTCTGAAAAACCCGGGGACTTCCAAGGTCCCCAATCACCGATGTACCTGACCTTGGCTCGCGCGCTTGCCGAGCCGACTGCCGCCTGATCGTCCATAAAAAATATAATCGGAGAATCACCGTCATGGCTTTGGATCTATTTGTCGTCCTCATCTACGCCGCCGGCATGCTGGTGCTCGGCTACTACGGCATGCGCCGCGCCAAGACCCATGAAGACTATCTGGTGGCCGGGCGCAACCTGGGGCCATCGCTGTATATGGGCACCATGGCCGCCACGGTATTGGGCGGCGCCTCCACCGTCGGCACTGTGCGCCTGGGTTATGTGCACGGTATTTCCGGTTTTTGGCTGTGCGCCGCACTGGGCGCGGGGATCATTGTGCTGAACCTGTTCCTGGCCAGGCCGCTGTTGAAGCTGAAAATCTTCACCGTCACCCAGGTCCTGGAGAAACGCTACAACCCCATGGCTCGCCAGGCCAGCGCAGTGATCATGCTGGCTTACGCACTGATGATCGCAGTGACCTCGATCCTGGCCATCGGCACTGTGCTGCAAGTGTTGTTCGGCCTGCCGTTCTGGATCTCGGTGCTGCTGGGCGGTGGCGTGGTGGTGGTGTATTCGACCATCGGCGGCATGTGGTCGCTGACCCTGACCGATATCGTGCAGTTCGTGATCAAGACGGTTGGACTGATGTTCATTCTGTTGCCGATCTGCCTGTACCGCGTCGGCGGCTGGGATGAACTGGTGGCCAGGCTGCCGGCATCGAGTTTGAGCTTCACCGCGATTGGCTGGGACACGATCATTACCTACTTCATGATCTACTTCTTCGGCATCCTGATCGGCCAGGATATCTGGCAGCGCGTATTCACCGCTCGCGACGAAAAAGTTGCGCGGTACGCCGGCACCTTCGCCGGGTTCTATTGCATTGTTTATGGACTGGCATGCGCATTGATCGGCATGGCGGCGCATGTGCTGATCCCGGAACTGGATAACGCCAACAACGCGTTCGCGGCCATCGTCAAAGCCTCACTGCCGGACGGCATTCGCGGCCTGGTGATTGCCGCAGCCCTGGCGGCCATGATGTCCACGGCCAGCGCCGGCTTGCTCGCCGCCTCCACCGTGCTGACCGAAGACTTGTTGCCACGGTTGCGCAGCGGCAAGCAGTCGAGCCTGGGCGTCAACCGCTTGTTCACCTTGCTGACCGGCATCGCCGTGATCGGCATCGCACTGGTGGTGAACGATGTGATCAGCGCCCTGACCCTGGCCTATAACCTGCTGGTGGGCGGCATGCTGATCCCGCTGATCGGAGCAGTCTTCTGGAAACGCGCGACCACCGCAGGGGCGATTACGTCGATGGGCCTGGGGTTCCTGACCGCGCTGGTATTCATGTTCAAGGATGGGCTGGATGCAAACACGCCGATTTATTACAGCCTCGCGGTCGCGTCGGTGAGTTTTGTGCTGGTGAGTGTGGTGTCGCGTAAACCGGGCGCCGTGGTGGCAGGCGTGGCTTGACCCCGTCCGGGCTTTAGAGCGGTTTCTTCAGCGGGTGCGACGGCGAATGTCACACCCGTTTTTTGTCCCTCAATGGTCAGACGTTCTGGCCAAGATGATCTCCTGAACCAAAGAGGCCCACACCAATCCCTGGGTAGTGCCTCCGGCATATGTGCCTCCGGCCGCGATTTGATGGTAGGCGGACCAATAAACGATCGAAAGCCCATCTGAAGTACCCGGCCTCGCACATTCGATTATTTGCAGGTCACTCTTTTCGACGGCTCTGCGGTAAGACTGTGGAAAATGCCGAGAAATAGCAGCAAGGCACGCCGCGAGTACTTGCTCTTTATATTCAAGCGTTGATCCAGGCGGAACCTGCCCGCCGGAGACAAGAATGCAATCCCCGTCCAGGCGGCAATTCATGACACCGACGGGTAGATCGTACTGCAACTTGAGCCCGCGCATTTCGGCACCTTCATGTCCAATCGCGGGCAGTTTGAAAAACCAACCGATGATCGCGATCACGTTGGGTTCCTCTACGCCCATGGCAGTGACAACGAAGTGATCTTTGCTCAGTTCACAAATGTGTTCCGACGTCAAAAGCCTGGACCGAAACTGAACCCCCGCACGTTGCAAAAGCCTCTCCAACTCCAGAATCAGATCGTCGAATGCCACCTCGTAGCCGGATACTTCTATAGCCCGGCCGACACCATGAACGCCGTAACTTGCCTGGATTTGCGTATGACTGATCTCTGCAACTTCACCTCCTGGCTTGCCGCTCGGCCAAGGACGGCGTTCGATATCGCGCTGTTCGCGTATCGCGCCTTCTACATCAGTGGTATCGCCTATATAGGCTCTTACAATCCGCGCGTGCGCAAAGGGTGCCAGCGACGGGTTGTCAGCCAGAAGTTTTTCAAACAATTCAATGCCTGCTCGGTTGCATTCAACGGCCAAATGCTGATTTCCGCAGAGCAGGTACTGATTATGGAGCGGCTTTGCCGTCGTCTCCGTCGCTGACAGGTGACGCATGTTCACCTGCTTGTGGCTGGCGCCATCGCTCTGCCGGTTGCGGCCGTATACGTCGACTTGATAATTGGCCAGGCGAAACATCACGGCTTGAAAAAGGCCGTTGATCCCTCTGCCGATGATCGACACGCGTGGCGCATCGGCCTCTATCTGCTGAACGGGAATCGCCAATGACTGTACAACTTTGCGCCTGGCAAGACCGTGCAAAGCCGTCAAGCTCAATTGGATTGCGACGGCATAGTCGAGATCGCACTGGCAGGCTTCTGCAGTTGCCGCCTGCGCCGTCAGCGTCGCCGGTTTGCGCCACGTGGAGACACTACAGCCGAGCTTTTGCGCGCGCATTCGAAACGCGTCCAATGTGACGAGCCCATAGTCCAATACAAGCTGGATGCCCTCGGCTCGCGCCAGGGCCTGCAAAGCGTCATCGCTGAACACGTCCGGTTTGGCGACGCAAACAACGCGAGCCTGTTTGTGCAGACATTGAATAAGGGCACGGTCAATACGACGGGTGGAGTCCTTAGTCAGAGATAAACACAGAGCGACTGCACGGGCCCCCTTCATCGCCTCGAACCAGTCGACTACTAATGACACCCGGCTGTTTTGGGAGACTTTTCTGCCAAGTGCCGAAGGGCAGCGGCTTAACACCTTAATTCGAACATCCGGGTCTCGATCAAGGAGTAACGTGACAAGTTCCTGACCGACATTGCCATATCCCAGCACGCAGATGTCACGGGGTATCGAGCCATCGGCCAATGTCAGCCAGCGCGCAATATAAGCAGCGACATGCGGCGCGTTCACACCGGGCGTGTTGACCACTTGAATCCCTTTGGATGCGCACAGGTCCAGTCGAACCTTATCGAGGCTCGTCCCCCTGCGAATCAGATGCAGGTTTCCAAATGGGTGGGCTGAACGCCAGAGGTCTATGACGTCTGCATCCATGGCTTGGTCCCCAACAACGATTGTTGCTGGACGCAAAAGCCCGATCTGGGTGAGCAACGCCTGCTTGGTTATTGTCGGGGAGAGAAACACGATGTTGTCCGGAGCATCAGCTTTCCAGCCTCTGGAAACCGGCGCGATATGTAAAATGCTCTCGGTTGTGGCGATCAAGGATGCGGCGACGGGCGGAACGGGAAAGCGCGTCATGGCTTAGTCTCCAATAACTCTGACTTAGTAATGCCCCGAAGAGAGGTTTTATAAAGTTTGGAGTTACGGAAGCGGCCGTTCTCTATTCCTGGGTTTTGTTTGACCTTTCCACAAAGAATTGCAACAACCGATGAAATTCCGTAACGGAATTCAACCTACGCTCATCTTTTAAAATGAATAAGCCAGCCAATTCTGACGAGCGAGTAGCCCAATTCCGACATTTGAAGGCGAGAGAGGCAAGGCGCTTTAACCGATCTTCGTGCCTGTCACAAACGAAATATGGGAGCGAACCTGCTCGCGAATGCAGTAAACCAGTCAACTACTTATCGACTGACTCACCGCATCGCGAACAAGCCCGCTCCCACAAGAATACCGGGTTGGCTGGGGATCAACGCCGACGTGGGCGGCGTTGCTCGTCATCGGTACGAATCGGCACCGGCTGCAGTGGAGGCTCGATCAAGCCCAGCGCAACGCCAAGGTCATGGAGCCAGGTTTGAATTTTCTCTTTCATGATTTGCCCCCTTTGAGGGTAATGCGGGTAGACGCCTGTCTTGTCGCCCTTTCCTACACTGATAGTAGCCCTAAGTCCTATGTATTGCTTGCGCGAAACCACAACGAACTATTACTGAATGGATCAGGATCCTGTCGATTCGTTCAAGCAATCTCGCGCCTGTCTTGCACGCTCTCTGCCTGGCTCGCCTGCTGCAGCTCGATCCATGCATTGAGGTTAGCGCCGAGCATACCCTTTCGCCACATCAACCAGGTGGTGGCAGTGGCAAAAGGCCCAGTCAGCGGATGAACGGACACACTGTCCTTGCCCGGCAGGCTCTCGAGCATGGATTCGGACATCATTGCCACGCCTGAGCCCGCGATCACACAAGCCAGCATGCCCTGGTAGGACTCGATCTCGATGGCGCGGCCCATGGCCACGCGCTCGTGGGAAAACCAGGTCTCCAGGCGGGTGCGATAGGCGCAACTGCGGCGGAACGTGAAAACCGAGCGGCCGGCCACATCCTGGGGGCCGCGCACCGGCGGGTGGTCGGCCTCGCAAATGATCACCAAGCGCTCTTCGCACAGCGGCACGCCGTCCAGCGTGGCAATCGTCAATGGACCATCCACCAGCGCCGCATCCAGCCGCCCGGTGATCAAGCCTTCGAGCAGTTCGCCGCTCGGCGCGGATTGCACCTGCAAATTCACCATCGGGTAGGCCTTGTGATAACGCGCCAATAGCGTGGGCAAGTGAATCGCCGCCGTGCTGTACATGCTGCCGAGGACAAAATCACCCGCCGGTTGCCCGCCCTGCACGGCGCCATGAGCTTCATCGTGCAGGGCCAGTAGACGGGTGCTGTAGTCCAGCAGCACTTTACCCGCAGGAGAAAGCTGCAAACGCTGGCGTTCACGCACGAACAGCTCGACGCCAAGCTGTTCTTCCATTTGCTTGAGCCGGGTCGACAGGTTCGACGGCACCCGGTGCAGGCGCTCAGCGGCGCGGGTGATGGAGCCCTCTTCCGCTACCGCCTGGAAGATGCGCAGTTGACTGAACTCCATAGCCTTTCTCCAAAACTGAACAAGTTACTCACTATTATTCATTTTTACAGAAAGTCAATCCGCTTTAGCCTGACGGTCTTCGCTTTCTCGCAGGACACGTGCACATGTCACCGCTGATTCGCTTAACCGCCAGCTTTGTCGCCCTGATGATGGCCATGGGCATCGGCCGCTTTGCCCTGACTCCGCAGATGCCGCATTTGCTCAGCGAAGGTCAGATCGACCTGACCGGTGCCGGGTTGATCGCGGCCGCCAATTACCTGGGTTATTTCGTCGGTGCGGTGGACTCGATCTTCGCCCGCAGTCATCACCACATTAAAGGGCGCTTGTACGGCGGGTTGTGGCTCTGCGTGCTGCTGACCCTGGCGTCCTTTTGGGCCCACGGCTTCTGGCCTCATCTGCTGCTGCGTTTCGGCACCGGTGTCGCCAGCGCCTGGGCCCTGGTGATGATTACCAGCCTGAGCCAGCCGCTGGCGATTGCCGCCGGCAGGCCACGCCTGGGAGCGCTGGTATTCGCAGGACCTGGCTTGGGCATTGTGCTCACCGGACTGCTGGCGCTGGGGTCCAACCTGTTGGGGCAAAGCTCCGCAACGCTGTGGTTGGTGTATGGCGCGGTGGCACTGGTGATGCTGCTGGCCATCCTGCCATTCCTGCCAACGCCGACCACGCTGGCTGCGCCCGCCTCCAACGCGGGTAATAACGGCAGCATCGCGCACTTGGGCTGGATCTACTTCCTGTTCGGCCTGGGCTACATCATTCCAGCGACTTTCCTGTCGCAGATGGCCACTGCGCAGTTCAAGGGCGCCTGGCAGGCCGACTTGTTCTGGCCGTGCTTTGGCCTGGCCGCTGCGATGGGCGTGGTGATAGCCAGCCTGCGCCGCAAGGACCCGAACACCACCCGGCGCTGGCTGATGACCACGCTGTGGCTGCAGGCGGCCGGCGTATTCACGTGCCTGCTGGGCAATACCTGGGGCCTGGCGCTGGGAGTATTGCTGTGCGGCGCACCGTTTCTGGCGTGCATGCAATTGGTCATGGCGCGCCTGCGCGAGATAGCGCCCCACGGCTACCAGCGCAGCACCGGCCTGTTGACGGCAAGCTTTGCCATCGGCCAATTGAGCGGGCCGCTGCTGGCCTCGGTGAGCAGCCACTTGAGCGGCGGCCTGCAACCGGCACTGGTGATTGCCGGTTGCGGTCTATTGGTGGCCGGCGGTGTCGTGCTCAGCCAGCGACCAGAGGGGTCGGCAAGCGCACCTGCTCACGCCGTGCCAGTACCAGAAAAAACAGCCCTCCCAGGAAGCAGCCGGTAAACCAGGCGAAATTGGCCATGCCTTGCAACGCCGGCGTGAAGGTGATGGCGACGCCCACCAGCGTCGCCGGTACCAAGGCCTTGACCGCCGTCCAGTTCACCCCGCCGTCGAAGTAATAGCGTCCGCTCGGGCTGTCATCGAACAGCGCATCCACGTCGATCTGCTGCTTTTTGACCAGGTAAAAATCCACCAGCAGGATGCCGAACAGCGGCCCGATAAACGCGGCCAGGATATCCAGGGTGTAGTGAATCATCAGCGGGTTATTGAACAGGTTCCACGGCGTGATAAAGATCGACGCCACGGCGGCGATCATTCCACCCGCACGCCAGCTGATTTTGCTCGGCGCAATGTTGGCGAAGTCGAACGCAGGCGAGACAAAGTTGGCGACGATATTGATGCCGATAGTGGCGGTCACGAACGCGAAGGCGCCCAGCAACACGGCCATGCTGTTGTCGATGCGCGACACCGTGCCGATGGGGTCATGCAACATTTCGCCAAATACTGGCAGGGTGCCCGAGACGATCACCACGGTTACCAGAGAGAAGGCCAGGAAGTTCACCGGCAGTCCCCAGAAGTTGCCACGGCGCACGTCCTGCATGCTGCGGCAGTAGCGACTGAAATCGCCAAAATTGAGGGTGGGTCCGGAGAAGTACGACACCACCAGCGCCGTCGCCACGATCACCTGACCGAAGGCCTGCCAGCCCGACAGCGACTTTTCCGCCAGGGTAAAGCTGATATTCGCCCAACCCGCTTTCCACACAATCCAGCCGGCCAGGGCAAACATCACCGCATACACCACCGGGCCGGCCCAGTCGATAAAGCGGCGGATGGATTCCATCCCGGCCCAGAACACGGCGGCCTGCAGCACCCACAATGTAAGAAAGCCGAACCAGCCCAGGTACGACAACCCGGCAAAGTGCGGCTCTGCATACACAGCCATCGACGGGAAAAAGCGCAGCACCACGATGATCAAGGCACTCGACGCCAGGTACGTCTGAATGCCGTACCAGGCAACCGCGATCAGGCCACGGATCACCGCAGGAATATTCGCACCAAATACACCAAATGCCAGGCGGCAAATCACTGGATAAGGCACCGCCGCCTGCTGACTCGGCTTGGCCACCAGGTTGGCGATCAGTTGCACAATGCAAATGCCCGCGAGCAAGGCGATCAACACCTGCCAACTGGCAAGCCCCAGGGCGAACAGGCTGGCGGCGAACACGTAGCCGCCGACGCTGTGCACATCGCTCATCCAGAAGGCGAAGATGTTGTACCAGGTCCATTTCTGCGGCAGTGGGCCCAGGTCCTGGTTATACAGCCGTGGGCTGTAGCCGTTGGGCAATTGGTCGGTCATCGCGGGACTCCTCGTAATATCGCCCTGCGTTGCCGTAGCGATATGCATACGGTACGCAGTATGGGTTGTATACGAGGTAGTCAGCAGAATGCATGCCAATGGCACACAATGCCCGTGGAACGGCGCTCCAAAGACATTATAAAGGTTCAGATAGAACAGCTATGCGCAGCAACGGTGCAAGACAATCCTGTACACAATCACTGACGCACCCGTTGTGCACACAGGAAGCCGACTGTGCAACAGATCGCCGTGAGCACAGTCCCCCACGCCATGTCCATTACCGCCAGGCCTGCGGACCAGCCTTGCAGCGTGGCCCAATTGCTCAGGTCGTAAGTGCCATAGGCCACCAACCCCAGCAAGGCCCCCAAACGCGCAGCGCGTTGCCAGCTCGCGCTGGGCAAGACAACGAATATCACGCAACCGAGGACATACAGCAGATAGAACACGACGGCGGGCAACAGCCGGGGCTGATCGAGCATCAGCGAGCCGAGCAGGCTTTTATAGGTAGGTCCCATCAGGACGCCCAGCCAGAGGCCGTCCAGCACCAGGAAGGCGACCAGCGTACCGAGGTAGGCAAACAAGGTTTTCTTCGACATTTGACCATCCACTGTAGGAGCAAGCGTGCTCCTACAGCAGAGCCGGCCGCACTCAGCTTAGTTCAATGCGATCGGCATGAATCACAATCTGCCCCTGCTTGTAGAGCGCACCAATGGCCTTTTTGAAGTTGCCTTTGCTCACACCGAACAAGTTGCTGATGACGGCGGGATCGCTTTTATCACTGACCGGCAAGGTGCCGTTGTTGTCACGCAATTTGGCGAGGATCTTCGAGTTGAGGCTGGAAGCCGCTTCCTGGCCAACCGGCTGCAGGCTCAGGCTGATGTTGCCATCGGCGCGGATCTCTTTGATAAAGCCTTTCTCTTCCTTGCCCGGGCGCAGGAACTTGAACACTTCGTTCTTGTGGATCAGGCCCCAGTGTTTGTTGTTGATGATCGCCTTGAAGCCCATGTCCGTGGCTTCGGCCACCAACAGGTCGACTTCCTGGCCCACCTGGTAATTGGCCGGCGTTTTGTCCAGGTAGCGATCAAGGCGCGCGGTGGCGGTGATGCGCCGGGTGTGCTTGTCGAGATAGACATGCACCACGCAATATTCACCGGCGCTCAGCTGACGCTTTTCTTCCGAATAAGGCAGCAACAGATCCTTGGGCAGCCCCCAATCGAGGAACACGCCGATGCTGTTGACTTCCACCACTTTCAAACTGGCAAATTCGCCCACTTGAACTTTGGGTTTTTCAGTGGTGGCGATAAGTTTGTCATCACTGTCCAGATAAATGAAAACGTTAAGCCAGTCTTCATCTTCACTGGGAATGTCCTTGGGGATATACCGATTAGGCAAGAGGATTTCACCGTCTTGCGCACCATCCAGGTACAAACCAAAGTTAGTGTGTTTAACCACTTGCAAGCTGTTGTAGCGCCCGACTAAAGCCATTTCCAGATACCCTCATTGCGTGGGCGGCATTCTACCCGAGTTGAGCCAGACACGCGCGCGCGCCTGAAAAATCCGCAGGCCGACGTGGCGCTGCGATGGCAGTGCCCCGCTCGTCTGATCAATCCTGCGAATTTTACCCGTCGCCAACACCGGTACGTTTCAAGCTTTCGAGTTAAAACAGTCAGTTAGCGGGTTATTGGGTTGCTCAAGTTCGGTCTTTTGCAGAGGCGACATTTAATTCCCAAGGGATATTTGCCAAGCAATTGTCAAGTAATTCCTGTACGATGCCTGGCCAAGTTAATTTTCTACAGGTTAGTGGCCGCCATGCGCGTAAAAGCATCCAACAGCAAAGCAAAGCCAGCTCCCGCCGTTGAAACCAGCGAATCGATCAACAGCCAGATTGCTGCGTTCCTCAAGTCCGGTGGCGAAATCCAGCAAATTGCCAAGGGCGTGAGCGGCCAGACTTTCGGCCCGTCCAAGCAGATCAGCCTGGGCAAAAAGTAATACCCGCGCAACGCACCTGGTCCCTAAGCGTCTTGCCTTCAAGGCGCTAGGACTAGAGCCCGAAACACCTTCGCAACACCTTGATCCTCATCCCAATCGACGAACGGGCCTCACCTGCGAGCTTTCGCCGGTATCCTTGCACACGTCTAGCACGGGCATCTGCCCATCCTTTTCCTCACTGCTCCTCGCTTTTCATGGAGTGAAGCATGCTCAAATCCTGCATGTTACTGGTCAGCGCGCTTGCCGTGTGTCCGCTCGCCGAAGCGCAGATTTTCCAGCGCGAATTGGGCGACTTCGACCTGAAATTGGGTACCACCCCCAGCCGCACCATGGCCCAGGGCCTGGTCAAGCCGACCTCCCCCGGCAGCGACGCATTCCATGGCGGGCTGGACCTGAGTCACGACAGCGGCCTGTACTTCGGCCAGTTTTCACCGAACATGGGGTTGTCCTCGCCCAGCACCCTTGAAGTGGATTCCTATATGGGGTTCAAGCATCCCTTCGACCAGACCCTGGGCTACGAAGTGGGCTTGATTCACTACAGCTACCCCAAGGTCAGCCCCCTCGACAGCCAGGCGTTTTATGGTGGCCTGAACCTGCTGGGCAACCGTTTCGGCGTGTCTTTCAGCAACGACCCCGACCGCCAGGACAGCACGCTGTTTGCCGACCTCGGCGGCACCCAGCCTTTCGGCGTCGGCGTCAGCGTGAAGTACACCACCCATCAACTGGGCACCCCGGTGTCGGTGGAGAACGGCGCCATCAGTAGCTTCAGCGACTGGTCAGTGCAACTCTCCAGGGCCTGGAAAGGGGTCGACCTTGACCTGATCTACAGCGACTCCAGCCTCAGTGGCGGGGACTGCTCGGCCTACTCCGGACACAATTCGCAATGTGACGGTCTGTTGACCTTGAAGGCTGTCCGGTCGTTTTATTGATGGGCTGAACTGTCGCCCCTTGTGCAGGTTCACATGCATTAATCCCAACCGTGCAAGGACCTGCCCATGTTGCGTCGGCTCAAATTTATGGTGTTATTGCTGACCCTGAGCCTGGTGCTCGCCGGCTGCAATCGCGTGGGCCTGGCCTACCGTAATCTTGACGTGATCATCCCCTGGACCCTCAACGACTACCTGGACATGAACGCCGGGCAGAAGAGCTGGTTCAATGACAAACTCAAGGAGCACCTGGCCTGGCACTGCACCACGCAATTGCCGGGTTACCTGGACTGGCTGGACCGCCTGCAACAGATGGTCGACGCCAATCAGGTCACCGACGCCGCCTTGCAGGCCCGCACTGTCGAAGCCAAACAGGCCATCGCTGAAATCGCGCGTGAAATCACCCCGTCTGCGGTGCAATTGCTGCAAGGTCTGGATGATCAGCAGGTCAAGGAGATGAACGACGCCCTGGCCAAAGACCTGCGCAAACGCCAGGACGAATACCTCAAGCCGCCGCTGGCCCAGCAGATCAAGGAGCGCGCCGAGCGCATGAGCAAGCGTCTGGACGCCTGGATCGGCCCACTCAGCGCCACCCAGCAGCAGCGGGTGGTGGCCTGGTCCGAGGCATTGGGAGATCAGAACAACGAGTGGATCGGCAACCGCGCGCACTGGCAGGTGCAGTTCAGCGAGGCGCTGCGGCAACGCAACAGTCCCGGGTTTGCGCAAAAAATGCAGCAGTTACTGGTGGACCGGGAAAGTCTTTGGACCCCCGAGTACCGGGCGGCCTACGCACAGACCGAAGCGGCGGCGCGTAGTTTGATTGTGGATTTGATGGCGCAGAGCACTGAGCAACAGCGCATGAAGCTGAGCCAGAAAATCGACAAAGTCCGTGGCGATTTTCAGGCCCTCAAATGCCTCAAGGCTGCCTCTGCGTGATGTGGGTAAGGGCGTGCTTTCGATAGCAGCGCGGGACAAGCCCTACCGCCGTCTGTAGGAGCGAGCTTGCTCGCGAAAAACTCACAGGCACCGCGCTCATTCAGAAAGCACGCGTTATCGTTGACGTTTTTCGCGAGCAAGCTCGCTCCTACAGGGTTATGCGGGGTGTTCAGATGGCGCCGCCGGCAATTGCGGCCTTGGAGGCCACGTGATCGAAGGTGGCTTCGTCCAGCGCATCTTCCTGTTGGTCCAGCACATGGCGTGGATGGTGTTCGCCTGGAATGGAACTGTCGATCAGGGAAAGCAGGCTTGAACCGCGCGGCGTCAGGATGAAATTCTCCCCATTGCCGCCTTCCTCCTGCGGACGCGATTCGATAAACCCGCGCTTGAGCAACAGGGCTTCGTAATCCGCAGCCGTCTTTTTCAGCGTATCCAGGTTGCCTACGGGCTCGCCCGCCGTGGCCTTCTCGGCGGCTTCCTGCTCGGCGTACTTGCGCGGAGCGAAGCTGCCCTCACCGTTTTGCACTTCATGCAGCAGACGTTCGATCAGATCCCAGTTGTAAGTCGTCATCCTGATTCCTCCTGCAGGCCCACGGAAAAGTAGCCCGTCTAGAGGTGTGACACGCCAGCTCAGCCGCCGTTCAGCCTGATCGACGGGCGTCATTTCGCTGAACTTTCCCGACGTTCGCCCCCTCAACCGTACACAATCGCCAAGGAGGTCGCCCATGAAAACCCTGATGAACCTGGCCGTCGTCGCCGCGCTGCTGAGCAGCGTGCCCGCTTGGGCCTGCACGCCGGAGGAAGCCACCGCCAAGCGCGAGCAACTGGCGCGGGAAGTCACCCAGCTCACTGAGCAGAACCCGACCAAGGCCAAGGAGATGAATGACGAGCTGCAGAAAATGGACCTGGACACCGAAAGCGCGGAATTTCCCGACAAGTGCCAGTTGATTGATGCGCGCCTCAAGGAACTCAAGGAAGCGGCGGCTAAAGCCAAAAGCTGAATGCAGGCGTGGACGCGGAGCGTCCCGGGAGTCGTTCCCACGCGGAGCGTGGGAACGATCGGTCAGACGGATGTTACTCGGCAGCCGGCGCTTCTGGCTTGCGACGCTTGAGCGGGGCCATGCCGTCCTTGCTGACGAGCGACAGGTTGTCGGTCTTCGGCCGATTGGCGATCTTGCGCTTGGTCGGTGACTTGGCGCCGGCCTTTTTCTTTTCGCCCTTGGCGTCAGTCTTTTTCTTCTTCACCCCAACGGCCTTGCCCGAGGCCTTGACCTTCTTCGGCCCGGTGTAGGTGCCTTTGACTTCCTTGATGGTGCGGCGCTCGAACGATTGCTTGAGGTAGCGCTCGATGCTCGACATCAGGTTCCAATCGCCGTGACAGATCAGCGAGATGGCCAGGCCATCGTTGCCGGCACGCCCGGTACGGCCGATACGGTGCACGTATTCGTCGCCGCTGCGTGGCATGTCGAAGTTGATCACCAGGTCCAGGCCATCCACGTCAAGGCCGCGCGCGGCGACGTCGGTGGCGACCAGGATCTTCACGCCGCCCGCCTTGAGGCGGTCGATGGCCAGTTTGCGATCCTTCTGGTCCTTTTCGCCGTGCAGCACGAATGCCTTGTATTCCTGCGCCACCAGGCGCCCGTAGATCCTGTCGGCAGCGGCGCGGGTGTTGGTGAAGACGATCGCCTTCTGATAGGTCTCGTTGGCCAGCAGCCAATTGAGGATCTGTTCTTTATGCACGTTGTGGTCAGCGGTGACGATCTGCTGACGCGTGGTCGCGTTCAGGTCGCTGACGTTGTTGACCTGCAGGTGTTCGGGGTCGTTCAGCACCTTGGCGACCATGTCGCGCAGGGTCGAGCCACCGGTGGTGGCGGAGAACAGCATGGTCTGCTGGCGGTTGACGCATTCGGCCACCAGGCGCTGCACGTCGTCGGCAAAGCCCATGTCGAGCATGCGGTCGGCTTCGTCAAGCACCAGCACTTCGACTTCCTTGAGGTCGAGGTTGCCGGCATTGAGTTGCTCGATCATGCGGCCCGGGGTGCCGATCAGGATATCCGGGACCTTGCGCAGCATGGCGGCCTGGACCTTGAAGTCTTCGCCACCGGTAATGATGCCGGACTTGATGAAGGTGAACTGCGAGAAGCGCTCGACTTCCTTCAGGGTCTGCTGGGCCAGCTCGCGGGTCGGCAGCAGGATCAGGGTCTTGATGCTGACGCGGACTTTAGCCGGGCCGATCAGGCGGTTGAGGACCGGCAGGACGAAAGCAGCGGTCTTGCCGCTACCGGTTTGCGCCGTCACCCGCAGGTCACGCCCCTGGAGCGCGAGCGGGATGGCCGCTGCCTGCACAGGCGTAGGCTCGACAAATTTAAGCTCGGCCACGGCTTTGAGCAGGCGTTCGTGCAGGGCGAATTGGGAAAACACGGGTGCTACCTCGAAGAAATACAAAATATCAGCTGCATAGGTTACCGGTTTCGGGCGTCCAAACCGAGTTTCTTTACGCGAACGGTGCTAATCAGCTGGTTTTTTGTCAGCGATTTTGTCCGTGGCGTCAACTTTGTTGCACTTAAATGCTCTAATCGGCCCGTGTTGTCTTACAGAAGAATCGGTTAATCCATGGATATCAAACAGCTCTGGCTCAACGTCCAAGACCTCTGGGGCGCCCTCGATGAACACCCGGTCCTGCATTCCAGCCTCGGCTTGCTGGTATTGCTGGTGGTGGCCTTCGTCGTGGGGCGTGTGGCGCGTTACCTCATCCTGCACGCGGTCAAATTACTCGGCCGGCAGCCTGCGCTGCATTGGCTCAACGATCTGCGGCATAACAAAGTCTTCCATCGCCTGGCGCAGATGACGCCGTCCCTGGTGATCCAGTTCGGCCTGTACCTGGTGCCGGACCTGAGCAAGACCGCCATCCTGTTCATCGGCAACGTGGCCCTGGCGATCACCATTCTGTTCATGGTGCTGGCGATAAGTGCCCTGCTCAACGCGCTGCTGGATATCTACGCGCGCACCGAACATGCGCGCACCCGCTCGATCAAGGGCTATGTGCAGCTGGCGAAGATGGTGCTGTTCGTGTTTGGCGCGATCATCATCGTCGCCACCCTGATCGACCGTTCGCCGCTGTTGCTGCTGTCGGGCCTGGGTGCCATGTCGGCGGTGATCCTGTTGGTGTACAAGGACACGCTGCTGTCGTTCGTCGCCAGCGTGCAATTGACCAGCAACGACATGCTGCGGGTCGGTGACTGGATCGAAATGCCCCAGGTCGGTGCCGACGGAGATGTGGTGGATATCACCCTGCACACGGTCAAGGTGCAGAACCACGCGTGAGCTCCTGCGATTTGACGGATCCCGTGAGCTGACCTTAAATGGACGGACATTCTCTTAGAGTATTGTCCATGCCTGAATTAGCCGGAGCTTCCCAAGGCAACTATCACAAGGTCATCCTCAAGGATGTCCGTCTTTGGGAGCCTTGTAATGACCAGGATTCGACTGAATGGCTTGCGCTTCCAGATAACAACACAGGCGACCGCAAGGGTTATTCCATTAGGCCCATGCACCTCCAGCCGCAGTCCGCTCCACGACTCTACGTAATTGTCCAACCAGATGGGGGTCTTTGGCTTGAAGGCTGCCTCTACTTATTCTGGTGCTGGTCTGTAAAGGGAATCAAAGATTCCACCGCTTCGAATGCCGCAGGCGACCTCTCAGACATGATGAACAAACTGACAGACGGTGAAAGAACTTATGACATCTTTCGGGGCCCACAGTCAGAACGGCCAACGTATTACTACAAATCCGAGTTGAAACTTGAGATTGCTCGGGGCCAAATTAAGCGGAAAACAGCGAATCGCAAAATCGGGAACATGATTGGTTTCTACACATGGAAAGTAATGTGCCGGAACTTTAAGCCCGAAGCTGAAATGTGGATATCGACAGTTAAGCGCCGTCGTTATACAGACGCGCATGGAGTCGTCCAAGTGAAGGAAGTGATGGCGACTGATTTGCCCTTCAAAGACAAAGGATCCATATCGACTGGCCGCTTCATCCGTGATGGGGGCAAGCTCTTCCCAATTAATCGCGAAGATCAACAGTCACTTCTCGATGCCCTAATCCAACTGGGGAATACCGAAATGCTACTCACCCATGTAGTAGCGCTTACAACAGGAATGAGAATTCAGTCAATCCTAACGCTTCGGCACAGTTGCGTAATTAGTGGCATAGGCGCGGACAACGACCCCTTCAAATATTCACTCCATCCTGTAACTATAGGAGATGGAGAAATGACCGAAGCTAAAGGCGGCAAAAATCAGGCTGTCGAAATGCCCGCATGGGTTCACCACATGCTAAATATCTACATACATTCTCAACGCCATACAGAGCGCGCCGAAAAATCACCAATAACGGACAACGCTAACCAATACGTATTCCTCACACGAACGGGAAAACCATACTACGTTGCAGAAATCGACCAATCGTTGTTTGGCTTCAGCGCTGAAAAGGGATCTGCAATTCGTCAATTCGCGAAGGTTATTCAGGAACAACTTATGAAAAACAATACATCATTCAACTACCAGTTTCACGATCTACGAGCCACGTTCGGAATGAACTTACTCGAGGACTATATGCAAAGATTGAACAAGGGCGAAATGAATCAACTGGAACTGTTAGACAAACTCAGAAACAGGCTGAATCACGAAGATGTGAACGTAACCTTAGGATACCTCAAGTATAGAAAGGATCATCCGATCCTTGCCCAAGCTCAAACCGAGGTTGAGGCACACCTGGAAGCCATCGTCCTAAGGGAGATCTCCAAGCATGATAAATCAAGAGCGGCACCCCTACGAAATTAATCTTCAAGAATACACACTTGACCAATTCCGCGCTGTAATTACGGCCAGACCTATAGAAGGTCTCGTACTGCAATGCACCGATGACCGTAGAATCGACCTCGGCGCACTCTGTTACACCGAACGCAATTTTGATAGCCGAAAAATGCCTAAGCCAGTCCAGGCTGACTCTTTCGCCGCTCATCGCACACCTTACATTCAACATTGGTGTCTCGAGTACGCCGCAGCGTACCATCTGGGTGGTAGTCCATATACCCTATATACAAATGCGGTGGAGCTGGTGGCGTTTGGTGACTGGTCTGATGACAATGGACACAATGATTTTCTCGAGTGTGCGAATTCTTACAAGCGGGCTCTTGATGGATACACTCATCATTTGATCACTGAAATGAACCGTGAAGACGGAATTTCTGAATACACGGCCAGCCGACTCCAATCTCAAGTATTGAGAACCGCTTCGCTTTTTTACCCAGTAGCCGCTATCAATTTTCGAAACGACTTACCCATCATCTCTGCTAATAGTTCCTCTTCAAATCCTACGAAGACACCATCAGAGCAAGCCATGGCCGAGCATTTAGTGGTCTGCCAATACTTGTTTGACGGCCTCGCCGACTTCGTTCTTCAGAAAAAGTCTTTTCCCCATCGAATTCCGTACATGGAAACTGAAGCACTTTTGTTACCTGCTGAATATGCAATCACAACGCCGGCGATTATTGACTCTACCTGGAAGGTTGGCCATAGCGTCATTTGGGATTATCGGTTGGGCGAAGTGAACTCTCTCGAACAGTGCATGGTGAAAGCAAACCAGTCCCGTCATCAACTAATACCCCAACGAGAGCAAGCGCTTGAGCTTCTTCGAAACGCAAATGCTGACATTTATCACCAGAAGCGTATGTGGCTCGCAGGGTTGGCCCAAGATGCGTTTATCTCCATGTTTGTTGCAAACGCAGGTATAAACGAATCGCAGCTAAGAAGGCTTCTTTGGTCTGAAACTTATGAGACGTCCACGAGCGACCATGCAGGCTTCGTCGTCATAAAATACCGGGCTGGCGACATGGAGCAGCAGTTTGAGATCAAAAAGACATTTCATAAGCAATTTACCAAATTTCTTAAGCTACGTGGTTTTCTATGTCGCAAGAAGACTTCCACCTACTTATTTATAAATTACAAGAAAAACAACACGGCGAATCGCCCTATCAAAGCTAACACTATTCACAGCTTTAACTCTCAGGTACGCAGCTTCCTTGACCCTTTACATCAGGGGCTAAACTTCCAAGGCTTGAGAAAGTACAAGTCCGTCTACCTGCTATCCCAAAACTATACTATCAGCACCGTTTCTGCAGTAATGCAGAACAGCAGTGACACCATTTTGAAACATTATGCACAAGCGGAAGAGAAGCAAGCAATAGACGAGATATCCACCACATTAAGCTATGTCATCACCATTCTGGAGCGCGAACTTAAACTCCCTACCCCAGGGGGAGGATGTTCCGGGGAGCCTCCTTCTGAGGTAGAGGAAACGCCGGAGAACTACCAGCCTGATTGTCGAAACTTTGTTGGGTGTGTTTTCTGCGATGAGTTTCGATTGCACGCTGATGAAGACTCAGTACGCAAATTGCTCAGCATGCGATACGTAACCAGAGAAAGATTGTCTTCATGCGAGGACATAAAGCAATTTAATGCGGTACATGGCAAAGCCATTGAAAAAATCGACTCTATCCTGGCAGAGCTCTTAGAATTAAGGCCAGACATGAAGCCTTTGATAGAACGCGTGCAGGATGAAGTTGAGCTAGAATACAAACTGTCTCCCTACTGGGAGTCCCTCTACGGGCGTTTACTTCGACTCAAGGTGATCAAATGACAGACAACACTCAAAATTCGGGTCGAGCCCACTCTAATAGTTTTTCTGTTTTTCCCACCGATCTCAGCTTTCTGGGCACAGATGTATTCTATGGAATGTCCTTTGCTAGACTCGATTCGAACACGGTGGTTTCCCGCACGCAAAACGGTGAAATCCTGTCACGACTATCATCCGACGAGTGGATTCTTCCCGCCTTTGCTTTCCATGTGGGCGACAATATCTATTTTAATTTCCTGCCATTCTACAACGTTTGCGATCACAAAAACCATAACGTTGAGACTTGCAAAAAGCTTTTCATTATCAAGATGTTTTCAAAAAATCTGAAAAGTGGTCGACCACTACGATTGAGCACCATGCACTCAACGCATCAACTGCTCGCTAAAATCAATGACCATTGCGTATTACACAATCTTAAGCTGGAAAGCATTTTCGAAGAGTTTGACCTTTTCAAAAATTTTCAAGAGGAACTGACTCCTAGCATGAATAAAGCGCTGGTTGCGCTTGTCCGAACTTTGAACAGCATTGACAGCCTTGAACGCGGATTCCCATTGAATGGAACAATATTTCCATACATGCAAAAAGCAGCAAAAGCCATTAGAACTGAGGGCAAACAATTCCCTATCATCCCCAGCAGGATACTTCTATTCAAATATCGCCAATATCACGCTCACATAGATGACTTCTTAGAACATCACCAAAATTTATTCGCCTTGTTAGATCGCGCAGCGGAAAACCCGTACTATGGGAAATCCAATAAAATCCACACCAATCCAAATACGAGAGCCTCAAAACTAGCGACGGCGGAACACTTAGCGCTGCATATAGATAATCCAACCAATTTCAAGAAAGCTGTTCAAGAATACAATCTTGATACCTTGTGCGAAAAATATCAATGGAAGGCGATCATTAATGTTCTTGGCTTTATTACTAAAGTATCGCACTGCGCCAAGAGCCTGATCCACCTATACACCTTGATGCGCGACCACGAAGTTAAAGGATTAACCACCGATTGCTTAGAACGCGTTAAGGGATGGAATAATGATGCACTCTACGTCGCCGGCATCACGACAAAACTCTATAGCACATCGAAGCCGACAAAATGGATTACCACAGATGCAATCCTAAAACCGGTCGACACTCTTACCAAAATCAACCGATTTCTCTCACCGCATTTCAAAACCCCCAATAACCACCTTTTAATTTCGGCAGCAGTACACCCTGTTGCAAATGCCAAACCGTCGAAGGACTACTTGGTAAAAAGAATGGGAGTGGAGGCTGGGTTAGACCCTATACTCATTACAGAGGCTGACATTCAAGAACTTGAAGCAGTCGACCCCCTGAGAAACTGGCGTAGCGATCCGAAATACAAGATAGGAGCTCCTTGGATAATATCTTCTCATCAATTTCGTCGCACCATGGCAGTATTTTGCGCGCAAACAGGACTCATCACTTTACCTTCGTTAAAGAGGTTATTGGGACATCTGACCAAGGTGATGAGCCTCTACTATACTAGGGGATGCTCCGCTCAGAATTACCACTTCAACCTTATCAATCCTGAGCTCGCAGCCGAGCTCAGGAGGGCAAAATCCGAAGCTGACGGTGCCATGTATATTCGTGAAGCACTAAGAACCTCAGAAAAACTGCTAGGCCTCAAAGGTATGGATATCTCAGGCCAGCGCTCAAGTTCCGTTTGGGTAGATCGCGCCGTAGCTGAGACGGTGCAACTAGCAGCTAAAGGCCTAGCGGCCTACACCGAGATCCCACTAGGTGGTTGCGCCTCGCCCGTGCCCTGTGATAAGCGTGCTCATGGTAATTTTTTCACGTGCCCTGGATGCCGCCACCTAATCGGGAAACAATCTGTCCTAGATGCCACATTAGAAATCATGAAGTTTGATATTTCAGAGCTTGACTCCGACAGCATGGAGTACAAAGCTGAAATGCAAAATCTTAAAGATTTTACTGAGCTTCGTGACAGGCTTATAGCCAAATCAAAATAATTTTTTTGTTAAGTATGGAGCGAGCATGTCTACTACTGAAAACTTTACGACCACCCTTAAGCCTTATTATGACGCCCTCAATCGCATTATCGACGGCTCACCCGACATTGTAGACAAGGATACTAAAATCACCTTGAACGCTGTAGCTATTGAGGCTGGCAAAAGCCCAGGAAGCATTAAGAAGAGCCGAGACGTATATAAGCCACTGATCGAAGAGATTTTAACCCGAGCCGAGCAACAAAAAAAGCTGGTAAAACCGGGCGCCTCACAAGTTCAGCATGCCAAAATCAAAGCCAGCAAGGCAAAAGCAGTTGCTGATGATTACAAATCTAAATATGAGGCAGCGTTAGCACGGGAACTCATGTTAATAATTGCTTGGGATGACGCCAACCAAGAACTACGAAAAGGCAAAGTCGTACCGATAAGGCCCCATGTTAGGCCTCTGACTGATTCTAAAGAGAAAGAATAATGGGGCAAGGTACTTGAAGTTACTCCCCCGGAGCACTCAAAGCCAAGATCCGTCCCGGCTTTACCACCGTCAAAATCAAGCAAGCCCTCAAGCGCTACCTTGGGAAATCGAATCGAGCCGCCACAGCGCTATCCTTGCAATTGTTGGAAGATGCCTGCCCTTCAAGCGCTTGAGGACTCAGAGATAGTGTGCAGCAGGCGGCAGCAGACCAGTGACTAGGCGTACAGCAGCCACTTCCAATCCTTCACTCTCATCCTGGCTGCGCGGCTTTTGCTAGCCCGCTTCCCACGGCAGATCCACCGGCAGCTCAATTTGCAATTTGCTGGCCGGAATTAAGCTCAGATCTGCGGAGACTTCCCTAACCATCTGTCGCTGAAACTCGGCACCTGCATATCGCTCCAAAAGTGGCGCACGCGTCAGTAATACTCGAACGCGAGCCTTCAAGCGCTGCCCCTCTGGATGCCCACAAGCGATCAACCTGCCTATGCGTCCCATTACTCGACGCATCTCCTTTTCATCATCAGCGGACAGATGACCTGAATTACCCTCGACGCGATCCTCCAGCTGTTTCACGGCGGCGCGGATAGCCAATCGGTGTTTTTTGGGAAGCCCTGTTATTGGCCCGCTCACCACTAATCCGGTCACGGTGACGGCGTCAGCTTTATCGCCAGTAATCAGTGCTTGCCCGCGCTTACGAACATGCAGCTTGCTTCGCTTCTGCAGGCAGCCTTTCTGACCGAGCATCCATGTGACAGAGGCAACAACTTGGGTGGTAGTAGCTTGATCAATACGAGTTTTGCAAGAAACAGTGATGTCATCTGCGAAGCGCGAATACGCCAGTCCCTGAGCTTTAAAGCGAGTGACGAGCGCCGGCTCGATATCCCAAAACACTAGGTTGGCCAAGTAGCTACTTGTACTCGCCCCTTGTGGAACCTGGCCCTCACGAGTAACTAGATCCGCAAGCAGAGTGGCTACATCTGCGGAGAAACGGAAGAGACCCACGAACAAGCGATGAATGTGCTCGTTTGTAATTGACGGGAAGAAATCAGCGATGTCCTGAAGGATGACTGTCTTGGCGCCGGTATGAACCCGAGCGTTCGAGTAAATGCTGCGGGGTAGCTTGGGATCTCTGATACCGCCGTGCAGGTATCCAGGGAACGAAACCTTGCTGAGGATCCGATCCACGATCTTGCGCTGGATCGTCTTCAGAGGCTCATGAGCGTCATAGGTATGTCTGGGTGTTATGCCGTCTTTTTTTGTTTGCGGGACATATCGATAAAGGCGAGAGCTACGATGAGCAAGTGCGATTAGCCTCTCGACAGGCTCTCCGAGAGCACGTGCTAAGGCGCTGATGCTGTGGATAGGGCTATGAGGATAGAACGGAGCATCCATGTCCAAGCTTCCGTTGATGGGCCGGCCCCGAAGAACCGGCCCCTCTGAATTCGAATGATGTGGTTTGTTGTGTCATGGGAGATTCTCAATAAATGGAATCACCACTGTCTCGACAAAATCCCAGCCCTCAACAGCCTTTTCCCATAACCAGATGCATAGACGAATACGTGCGATCCACTTGAGCAGGGTTACTGCCTTCGCCTTTACCCACGCAATCCGACCCGCTTTAGGTTCTTGAGATGGAGCTATCTCGATGACACGAGCATCTTCATTGTTGTGCATAGACTGACGCGCCTTGCGGCGCGCTAGGTTCTTTAAATTAACCATGACTGATGTTCCCAACGACAGGCGAAATTGCCCCGCCGCCAAGCATTCCGGGCCGAAAGGAACGCTGAAGATGCCACTACAAACCACAGTTCTGCTTATCAAGTCCCTTGATAAGCCGTCCGCCGCATTACCGCCGCATCACATTTCGCCTCAACGCATCAAACGATCAGAGACAAACCCTTGGATCACCTTTGGGATTGCCCTAGGCGCTAAGCACTGAGGAGCGATGGGCAGCATCAACCTGTGCGGCGAAGAAAGCCAAGGCGAACACCAAGGCGACCAGTTTCCCGGTCAAAAACCGCAAGCCCAAATTTCAGTCATATTTAAAGAGCACTTGGGTGGTAGCACCCAACAGATTCAGTATTTATCAGAATAAACAAACCGGCGACAACTGTTATTTGTTGCAAGAGTTGTTTTTCGTCTAAGTCGTATTTTTGACTATATAAAGCGTCAAAATTTAAGTGTCGCTCGTATTAATGCCACTTAGGAAATTGAGCATCTATCGAGTTGTCGAGTTGGGCTCGTTGACCTATGATCTCACTAGGCGGTGATGGTCGCCTGGCGCCTGTTTCGCGAAGCAATAGCCCATCGTAGATGCACCCCACGTTTTACCTCGGTATGTCCCTACCCAGACGCTGCCCGGTGAACAGGCAATCGGTAACCAAAGCGTTGATGGTTTTGGAGACATTGCTTTGTCTGATTTTTCCCCTCTCAGCATTTTCAAATCGCAAGCCAAGCAGCATGGTCGCCTTCACGACATGAAGCTTTCTGCTGCCCAAGAAGCGCTTGCGCGCCAGGCAGGGTTCGAGGAGTACCACGAGCTCGTCGTTGTGGCCCAGCGAACCCCTGCGGATGCTCGTTTGATGCTCGCCGCCTTTGGCGTGCGTGACTTCAAGGACGCGATCCACGAGGACGATGTGTTCTCCGAGCTGGATCAAGAGCTTGAGCACCTGCTTTCCAGCGCCATGGACGAGACCAACGCCAGTGAGTTCGCCATCGGTGATAGCGAGGTGGACTCAGTCGCCTATGACGATGCGACTGGCGCACTCAGGTTGGGCATGTCCATCGACTGGGAAGGGCAGCAGGATCCTGGCCGTGTCTACTACGGTAGGGTTTTTTTCCTTAAGGCGGATGTTAATCTGATTCGGCGGAATGGCAGGTGGTCGCTCGGTGAGGACGGTGTTTGCATCATCACTAGCGAAACGGATGCAGACCGTGATCGCAGGACTGAATGGGAGGACAGGGCGCACCAACAGGCCGCTGAAAGCGGGGAGCACCGTCCCAGCATTAGCATGGCGCAAGCGCTGGCCAGTGGCCTTGAGATATCCCTAGAGGATGCGGAGCTTCTGGCAGACGCGGAAGTTAGGGGGCACACCTCGGATGACGGGATGATCCACAACTATTGGGTGGACGTTGAGCCGTATGCCGAGGGAGCTCTGCGAGCAGATCTGTTGGCCCGGTTCGGCACCTTGGAGTTCGAGGTGGACGTCAATTCCTTCGACGACTTCCATCCTGAAATGTGAGTGAACTGGGATGGCTGGCTGCGGATGCTGGCCGCCTTCAACTCCGTCCATACCTTCTTCGCCATGGGAGACTTCAGCATGCAAGTCATCAGCGCAACGCAGGCAAGGCTGCGTTTCCGGAGGATCATGAAGCTTCTGCAGGAGGGGCACTCGCTCGTGATCACCAAGAACGGCAAACCGGCCTGCAAGCTAGTGCCGGCTGAAGTCCCACGACATGCACACGGTGAGTAGCTTAAGTAAAATCCACAAAGAAATCCGCAAAACCTTCGAGACTTTCACGCTGTAAGCCAAGCGTGGCGGAGCTTTCAGGGAATTCTTGAACCCGCAAACTTGGTGGCTCGCCCCTACGAGGACGGCTGTCGTGAACCGCACCCTGGCTTCGCCAGGTTACGACCCGATCGGGCTTCCATCCTCTCGCCTTTGGCCCATCATGGGCCGGCGCGCTCCGCTTGCGCTTGTGACCAAAAAAGGATGGTGACCTTTGTTTAGGCGGTTCCGTTCTGAATATATCGGTTCTGCCCGTTGGATGAGGCCAAGCCATCTAGGCGTTTTACCCGGGGTGTGCGATAAACCCGGCCTGGCGCCTGAGCGCTTTCTGTTCGCTGTGTTCACATTGATCAGAGAAAGCCCTAAGAGGTTCAGGCCATCATCTCTGCAAGCTGAGTACACCGGTTTACATGACAACAACAATTGATGACCAAATCACACCGTTGCAAGAGCTCAGAATTCTGCTCTGTCTTATCCGCCATGCGGACGAAAAAGGGGGCGTTGACTTCGACAATCCCGACGTCACGGCTGCTCTGGGTAGCCTTGTAGGTAACTGGAATGCTCTGGAGTATCTGCTTTACAAGCTCGATCAGGCTGGTGTGGTCGACTACTCGGATATTGGTGAGGATGGCTTCAAGCCAATCATCATATGCGTCGTCGACGACGGTACTCATCACTACGTCGCAGCATTGGCTGAGAAGATTGAAACGGAATACGTCGCCCTGGATCAGCGCATCACCGACATTCTGACCTTCAATCCTAGCGCCCTGACCAATCGAATCAGCGACACGAAGCGTCAGATCGATGAGGTCAACAAACACGTAGCATCAAACGAACTCCTTAAGCCGTTATCCGGCCCACTGCGCGAGATTCAGAGCCATTTCGATAGCATCCGCGTGGTGTCAGAGGGTTATGAGCACATCTATAAAAATATCATTCGACCTGTCCAAGAGGAGGGCAAGTCAGGGGTTAAGGCTACGGTGAAGTGGGCCATCCTCAGCATCCTGATTTCCACAGCTATCTCGCTGGTTATCAGCAACTGGTCATTCTTGAAGGATGGAGTTAAGACTTTGTTTGCTACCTGATCCCCCTTTCCCCGGGCAGTCAGGACTTGGTGGCAATACGGTCTCATCGCTCGGCAAGGCCCAACCACTCAGGCGGACTATCAATGCTGGGTTTGACCCAGCCTACCCAGTGCGTGCAACTGGTAGTGATGACGGTTTGATACAGGTGATCCGCTTCGAGACGGAGTCGTTCGATCTCTTCGGCTGCTCGCCCTTCATCTACCGCCTTCTGATGAGCTCGGATGGCCTGGAGGGCCTGCTGCAAGAGCGGCTCGCCGGCCTCGGCCATGCCCAGAAGCGTTCTCTTCATCGCGATCTTCCGGATCGGTTTGCCCGATGGGCCTTTAGGTGCTCAAGCTCTTGGTGCCAGACCACCACGAACTTCTCGAAATCGCGCAGATAGGGCCCCTCTGCCAGGTGGATAGACCCAACACTCGCCGCCTGGAAGTGAGACGTCCAAGTAGAGAGTAGTAGTCGGGTTGCAATCCTAGGCAGAGCTGCCCTTGGTGTTCCTCTATGTCCCCTGAGGACTCGTGACAGACGATCAGTCGTCAAAGGGCCTGGACAACTGCCTCCAGCGATGTAATATTGTGCCTGATTGACAGGCGCCCGCCTCAGACGCAACGACTCAAAAAAGGCATAAAACGCTACACCCCCTCTGCTACCGACCTCTGTGTTGATGCGGGAAATCGTTGCCATTGAAAAGTGTCCCGACCAATCACTCTGAGGTTACGCCCATGTCCAGCTTCCTTGCTTCTGCTGTTTACCACACCCACATCCAAGCCAAAGAAATCGGCCTAGATGCGCTTTCGCGAGCCCAGCTTTCTGAACTTACTGCCCCGCTCCTGGGGTACGAAACACGACGCCACCTCTCCCAACGTCTTGCCAATATCCAGCAGGCGATAGCCCGTCCCGACGCTGCCATTCTCGTAAATGAAAGGGCCGCTGTGCGTAAAGCGGCGGTCTTTCTCGAAGAGAACGAAAAGCCTGTCGCCGCCGCTCGGCGCTACGTGGGCCTTTTGATCGAGAACATCCGGCAGGAGATTTCTGCACCGGTCTACGCGGTCGATGGCGCCTTCCTTGACGACCATCTGGATCCTCACGTCCCAGCGTTCTTCCTAGCCGAGCTACACCGAAACGACGAAGTCCGTGCCGCCCATGAGAAGGTCAACGCGCCATGTGAGTTTGTCGAGATCGATGATGTCGACGACGTCACCGACATCTGGACTTCCCGCGATAAGTGGCGCGTTAGCTGCGGGGTAGTGATGTCACCCAAAGGGCCAGATGGTAAGGCCTATCACGGCGGCGAGTACCTATTAGCCGGCACCCAGATTGAGTATGAAAAGCTTGATCGGGCCGTCATCTCCATCAACCCCTGCTTCCATTCGGCTTGGGCGAGCGCTAATCGTTATCACGCCGGTATGGGTGGGGAGCGGATTCGCTAACCTCGCATAGCCGAAAGTGCTCAAGCTGGTCAGGCTCCTACATGCCCAGCTTGGGCAGGCCCACGGTGACTGCATCTAGAGCCCGCTTCTACGCGGGCTCTACCTCGTATAGAGCTGGTAAAGCTTACTACCCACTGTGGCCGACCAGCACTCACCCTGCCTGACACAACACGGCCTGGTCTCGATTACTCGATATTGCCCACCAAGCAACCGATATCACGACTATGCCCAAGCTGGCCGCCTGCTAATGACCTTTCTCAGCCGGCCCGCCATGTTCGGGCGACTACTAAGCGATTACGCGTGTCCCGGCCAAGGGAGGCGTTAGAAACGCGACCCTTGATGCCTGCTACGCACTGAAGTTATCGGCGTTTATCTCGCTCCTGCTGGCTCAAAGGCGACTCCTTATCGCGCCGTTGGTACTCAGTGGTGGGTGGAGGGGTTGGCGTTTTTTGCTCGCTACTTTGTGGTTTTTTCTCATCCGTCATGCGATCAACTCCCTGACAATGGTAAGTACGGCGAGTACGGCAAATGCTCCCGCCCCGATAGTGATTTCCTGGTAGGCCAAACCTAGAGGTTTTGACTTCTCGTCGATAGCCGCTTTGAGGATCTCAAGCGTGTCGACATAACAGTTATAGATATGTGTTTTCTGAGCGTCATCATCTACCGCCTTCAAATATTCTGCGGTTTCACGACTTGAGGGGAGACTCGGGTAGGCTTTAATGCTAAGTGCACTGAGAGCGTGCCCCCAAGCGCAGGCTATAGCGAACGCTGCCACCACAAAAGCAACCAGCGCCCCCAAGGCCAGCGGCGTTTGGATCTGGAAGATAACCCCATTTTTCATTGCCGCTAAGGCGCTAAGTCCTGCAACCAGGACTGACACAGCTGTGAAAAATTTAGCACTCTTATTCTCCACCTGATCGAAACGAGCTTGCTCCTCTTTGAACCTATCTTTCAGGTACGAAATCGTTTCATTCATCGAAGCGTAAGTCCCATGCTGAGCGGCCCATAGGCACAATCACCCTCGAACCTAATCGCGGTATAGTAGCGATATGGAAGCATCGGCAGAAAGGAATTTGTTATGAGCGCTGATCAGTACCGTACGCAGGTAGCCAATATTCAGAAAAGCATTGCCAAGCTTCAAGGCGAAAAAGCCAAGAAGATCGATGCGGCAGCAAAAGCAGGTAAGAAAAATCATGACGCCTTGGCAGCAGCGCGCACATCTTCGACTTCGACCGCCACATCTAAACTCCGGGAAGCGACTAAATACGCCAGTGAACACGCCAAAGCCGAGACAGAAGTTGGTAAAATTGAAATGAAGATTGCCGATGAGCATAAGAAGCTCGTCACCGCGCAGAAGCGTCTTGAGGATGAACTGAAGCGAGAGCGCAAACGCCAAGATACTGCGCACGCTAGGCGAATCACTGAAGAAAAGAAAATTATGGCTGAGCAGAAGCGCACAGCCGTCCAGCAAGAGCGTGTACTTCGCGACCTAAGCCAAGGCCTTTCGAGGCACGAAAATCTGCACGCTCAAACCGCTCTGGAAATCGAGCGCCTGAAGGCTCTCCCAGAGAAAATCACTGTAGTTTTCTTCGCCGCTGACCCTGGCAGCGACTCCACAACTAAGCTTGGGCTCGATGAAGAAGCCCGTCTCATCGGTGAGCGGATCCGTGCATCGGAACATAGAGATGTTCTGGTTTTTCACACAAGATGGGCGGTACGACCGCGAGATGTGCTTCAAGCCATTAATGAATTGCAGCCAACCGTGGTTCATTTCAGTGGCCATGGAACAAGCGCAGATACGCTTGTACTACAGGACGATCAAGGAAATGAAAAACACGTCACCAAGGAGGCCATCGTCAGTGCTATGGCACTTGGTGCGGAGAGTGTGAAGCTGGTGTTCTTCAATACCTGCTTCTCCTTCAACCAAGCTCAAGGTTGTCTACACCACGTGCCCGCGACCATCGGAATGAACAGAGATGTCGGTGATTTACCTGCACGAATTTTCTCTGCGCAGTTTTACTCTGCAATCGGCTTTGGACTTTCCATCACCAAGGCGTTCGAGCAAGCCAAAGCTTTGATTGCAATGGAGACGCCTGGTGAGGAATCGATACCAGAACTATACGTCCAAGAAGGTTTGACTGAAGAAATGCTGACGCTCGTCAGGCCACCTTCACTTTGAACACTGCCCCAGCTGTTCTTCAATCCTGCATCCAACTCAGCCCCGTAAATCACCTAAGATGCCTCGCAGCCACATCTTGCAATCATCATGGTGGCTAAATAACGGCAAAAAGCCAGTTAGTGCCTACGCTCAGGAATTCCTCCGTGAGATGAGCACACCATGACTAAGATTGAGGCTGGGCTGGCAGTAGCTGATGATTTCGAGACATGGCTGAATGCGCGCCCCAAATGGTTGCAGACCGCAGCTCGAATGATCATCGACTCGAAGCGGCAACTGAACCAGGACGAGATCAAAACGCTAGCTAGGCTTTGCAAGCTCGAAGCCAAGGATGAAGCTGATCCAGGTTTTTTGACCGTAACCCCCGGCACGTTATCGCAGGTTGCCAATAGACCGTTTCTCCGGATTGAAGAGATCCTGAATGTGCATGGGCTGAATGCCATCAAGGCTGGCGCCAACCTCCCCTTCGGCAAGAGCAATCTCTCGGTGATCTACGGTCAGAACGGAACTGGCAAGAGCGGATTTGCGCGGCTGTTGAAAGAGATCTGCGGATCACGCTCCAAGGACGAGATACGCAGCAATGTCTTCGATCCAACGCCCACGCCCTGCCGTGCTCATTTCAAGGTGTCTATAGATGGTACGCCAGCGGATGTTCACTGGGACGTCCCAAGCGGCCCTCACAAAGCTTTACGGCACGCACAGGTGTTCGATAGCAAGGCCGCGCAGCAGTACATGGGCAGGACTGAGGCATGCTATGAGCCCAGTCGGATGAAGTTTGTATCGGCACTGATCGTCACAGCGGACGCTGTTAGCGCAGAGCTTTCAACAGAGAAGGCGCTACTCAGCAAAGCGTTACCTGCCATCCCAGAAACGCTAAGTCACACCGCCGAAGCAAAATGGCTTCAGGGCTTGAAGAGTACGACTACTGCCGCGAGTATTGATAAGGAATGTCTGTACACGGATCTGCTTGATCGGGAGCGCATAGAGAAGGAGGCCCTACTCGCAGAGAAGGACATTGCAGGCCGACTGCTGAGCATTAACAAAGAAAAAACTGCGCTGAAGAGTATTGAAACAGCAATGTCGACCCTTCAACAGGGATTGAACGATGCGACGGCAGGTACGCTAGAGAACATGAAAAATGCCGCTGTTAAGGCCAGGAATTCGAGCCAAGAAGCGGCGGCAGCGATTTTCGGTAAAGCCGAGCTCGACGGTGTTGGCTCTGCGACCTGGCAGGATATGTGGGAGTACGCACGCGCATACTCCAACGGCACGGCCTACATAGAATCTCAGTTTCCCAATGTTGCAGCTGACTCACGCTGCGTGCTTTGCCATCAAAGCCTTGATGAGGATGCCAAAGCCCGCCTGGCCGGGTTTGAGAAGTTCGTCACTGACGGCCTTGAGACAGCCGCCAAGAAGGCCGAAAAAAGTTTTACTGATCAGAAAATCCTGTTACCAACTCTTCCAAGGGAAACAAGCTGGATCGTTCATATGTCCACCTTAGGCTTCGAGGAAACGGATGCGATCTCTTGGCTTGGCATGCTCAAAGCGAGGCGTGATCAAATCGTGTTGGGAAGCCCTGTCGGCACCTTGCAGCCGTTCGACTGGAAGAGCATCAACGAAGCGGTAAAAACCAACTCAGCAGACTTGATTACCGAAGAAGGTAGCCTTTCGTCTCTACTGAAGGATGAGCATCGTCAAGCAATGCATGAGCGAGTTCAAAACCTTCAAGCCAAGCAGTGGCTCTCACAAAACAAAACCTCTATTAGCGCTGAAAGGGCTAGGCTGATAGCAGTCGCAGCGATAGACAAAGCCTCACGCTCAGCGGCCACCAACGCTCTGACCACCAAAAAAAATGACTTGGCCAAAACTGAACTGGACGCTGGTTACCAAGCTCGATTCATCGAAGAGTTGAAGCTACTCGGTGGCCACCGCATTCCAATAGCTCCACTAAGCAAATCGGGTGGCAAAGGTAAGATCACCTTTGGTTTAAATCTCGTGGGTGCGCACGGCTCCCATGGCTTGGAATATATCTTGAGCGAGGGTGAAACAAGGATCGCGGCACTCGCGGCTTTCCTTGCGGACACGACAGGATCAAACCAGTTAGCTCCGTTCATTTTTGATGACCCGATATCCTCACTCGACCAAGACTTTGAAGAGAAGGTTGTCGAACGTCTCGTGTCTTTGTCACAGACCAGGCAGGTCATCATATTCACCCACCGACTGTCTCTTGTAGCCCAAGTAGAAGCTGTTACCAAGAAATGGGAGCAGACTCCAGGGATGCCTTCAATCAAGCCGACACTCACGTCACTACAGAGGATGGCGAAAACTGCAGGCATCGTCGCTACCGCAAGCGCTCGAGACCTGAGACCGGAAAGTGCTGTTAGGGGGTTAATCGACAATACGATTACGCGCTTGAAAAAACACCAGGAGAAGGCCGAAGTCGAGGCTTATGAGTCGCTCGCCAAGAGCGCTTGCAGTGACTTCAGGATCATCGTCGAGAAGACGATTGAGTACATTTTGCTGGCAGACGTCGTAGGCCGCTTCAGACGTGCAATCAACACTCAAGGCAAGCTACACAAGGTCGCCAAGGTAACAAATGACGACTGCGTATTCATTGATGACTTGATGACACGCTACTCGGTGTATGAGCATGCTCAGTCTGAGGAGATGCCCAGCAGCGCTCTTGAGCTGGATGTCTTTGAAGCCGATGTCACAGCCCTGCAGAAATGGATTGCCGAGTTTGGGTCTCGAGCCGCTTGATGCGCTGAATCGGGGTCAGAATCGAGTTTAGCTCTCCGATTCTGGCCCGCGATTAAACAGCATTATTCATCAGGGCCATTCCCGCCGATAATCTCCTGAGAAACTGTTCGGCCCAGTCACTCTTCCTCCTGATGACTCAGGAACTCGAACGTGGTGAGCTCATCGCAATTCAGGCAGTGGTACATACTCGACGCGTCTTGAAAGTGCATACCGCAAAAGCTTCCGCAAAAAGGGCAGCACTCGTGCCATTCCAGGTTGCCCCAGTTCCATACGCCGAGGTACTCGGGGACACCATCCCGATCATGGCTGGTTACCTCAAAGGAATCCTCAGTCTTACCGACAAACCCATCGATGCCAAAGTGCTCAAGGATGGGTAAAATGTCCGCAGGATCCAGGCTGAACCATTCACCAGTGCTACGTAGGTGCGAGAATTGCTGATGAATCTCTTTTTCCAACCGTACGTCATCATCTGTACGAATCCACCCCAGAAGTAAGAGCTTCCTCGGATTCCCGGTTTGAAGCCCTTTTCTGCGGCGCTCGATGTCCTTGGCCCGACCTATCTTCACCTTCTCATTACTGTCTTCAATGAAAAAATAGATCATTTCCGCTCCTTTCTTATGCCTGCGATTCCCTGTCTTTCAGTATCGCCAAACGGTCGTCAGCCCTGGTGATGCATTTGTGCATGCAGCAGGGGCCGTCGTCATTATGGGTTACTTTGCGTCGCTCAGCTTAATGTGCCCAAATTGGGTCATTAAGCCTAGAAATGATGGTTAATGTGCCGAATCGGGCACATTAAAATCGTATCTCAGAGCAACGTACCACTAGCGGTCGACCCTAGGACGGCAGTTGATTCTCTGATTCGCAGGGCTCATGGCGCGCCCAGCGCAAATCTAACTAGCATCGCGGCAAAGGCCATCACCCAGGTGATCAGCTACTTTCGTGCATTCGCAGATAAGGCCTTGCACATGTAGCAAGCCGAGCCAGGGCAAAGCCCCCTGAACTGCTCCGTCTGAGAAATAAGAGGTGGCGCAGAGCCTCGTTGATTTACTGCATAGCCCTGCTGCTTAAAAAAGCCTGACGCAGTTGTTGTCAGCAAATGAAATCGAGCGATTCCCTTCTCGGCGGCTTTCGCTTCAATGACCCGAAGCACCGCGACACCGACCCCCTTCGATCTGAATGTCGACACTACGACCAGAGAACGCAACAACCCGTCCGTACCATGCGTTTCGAATCCTCCCCATGCGACCGTCTCACTGTCCAGTGTGAACTCAAAAAAGGTTCGGCCTGGAAGATCAATATCGTCTGCTGGAAGGTCAGCAGATTTCAGCGCATCGCGAAAGCGCTGCCACTGTCCTCCGGCTATTTCCTTTGCCTGGATCATCATCTTCCCCTCCATCCTCTCATCTCCGTTATGCCGACACGCATGGAACGTTAGGGCACATGCCAAACAGCAGACATCATATTCGCTTTACCGAATATTCGCTAAAGCGTATATTCGATTTTCCATATGCATCGAGTTCCACCATGAGCCCTGCTATCAAAGTGCTTTTCGTGTGCGTTGCCAACTCAGCCCGCTCCCTGCTTGCAGAGGCTTTGCTGCGGCACACCGACCCGCGCTTCGAGGCCTTCAGCGCAGGATCTGAACCGTCTGAGGTTGATCCGCGCACGACTCAGGCATTGGAGGCAGTTGGAGTCGATGCAACGGGCCTGCGCAGCAAGTCCCTCAGCGAGTTTCAAGCTGATCGATTCGATTACGTAATCACTCTTTGTGATAAATCCGCAAGCGAGTGCCTACCAATGCCCAATGCAGGTGAAGTCATTGCCTGGGATTTTCCTGACCCAGTAACCAGCGATGATCCTGGCGTATTTCGCCACACGCTCCACGACATCCACGAGCGCATCAAGCTCTTCGTTTTGGTCAAGACCAAACACCTGGAGGATCTGTGACAGAACCCATGAACCCCACCACCTTATTCAAGTGCCTGGCGGATGACACCCGAGCAAAAATTTCGCTGCTTGTCGTGAGTGAAGGTGAGCTGTGTGTTTGCGAGCTAACGGCAGCACTCGACCTAAGTCAGCCGAAGATTTCTCGTCATTTGGCGCTGCTGCGCTCTGCCGGTTTGTTGTTGGATCGTCGCCAAGGCCAATGGGTGTACTACCGACTGAATCCCGATTTGCCCGCGTGGGTGACTGCAGTTTTGAAGGAAGTGGTAGACGCCAATCAGCAATGGCTGGAAACCGAGGCTAAGCGCCTCTGCAGCATGAACGACCGTCCGATCAACCAAGCCGTGTGTAGCTGATTCACGCCCAACCGGATTAATGAAATGCTGATTGCCGTATTGATCTTTATCGCCACCATCGTCCTTGTCATCTGGCAGCCCAAGGGGCTTGGGGTTGGCTGGAGTGCGATGTTCGGTGCCATCGTGGCGTTGCTGGCAGGTGTCGTTACCCTTGCCGACATACCAGAGGTTTGGCGCATTGTCTGGAATGCCACTGGGGCTTTCATCGCGGTCATCATCATTAGTCTGCTGCTTGATGAGGCAGGTTTTTTCAAGTGGGCTGCGCTGCATGTGGCCCGATGGGGAGGCGGGAGCACCCGCAAGCTGTTCGCATTTATCGTCCTGCTGGGCGCAGCGGTGTCGGCCCTGTTCGCCAATGACGGAGCAGCATTGATCCTCACACCCATTGTGATCGCGATGTTGCTGGCGTTGCGTTTTTCTCCTGCGGCCACTTTGGCATTCGTCATGGCAGCTGGTTTTATCGCCGATACGGCGAGCTTACCGCTGGTGGTTTCCAACCTGGTCAACATCGTCTCTGCCGACTACTTCGATATCGGCTTCAACGAATATGCTTCGATCATGGTGCCGGTAAACATCGTCAGCGTGGCAGCGACATTAGCCATGCTGTTGTGGTTTTTCCGCAAGGATTTACCAAAGACGTATGACCTCAACCAACTGGACAATCCGGACGAGGCAATCCACGACCGGGCCACTTTCGTAGCTGGCTGGTGGGTGTTGGCACTACTCCTGATCGGCTTCTTTGTCATTGAGCCACTGGGGGTGCCAATCAGCGCCATTGCAGCAGTCTGTGCATTCATTCTTTACGTCATCGCGGCTCGTGGTCACGCCATCAATACAAGCAAGGTACTCAAAGAGGCGCCATGGCAGGTAGTGATCTTTTCTTTGGGTATGTACCTGGTTGTTTATGGTCTGAAGAACGCCGGCCTGACCGACCACATTGCACAGATCCTGAACGTGTTCGCCGGTTATGGCGTTTGGGGCGCGTCCCTTGGTACAGGGCTGCTAACAGCGTTGCTGTCTTCGATCATGAATAACATGCCCACCGTTCTGGTAGGCGCCTTATCCATTCATGCCGCTGAAGTCGATGGTGTAGTCCAGCAAGCGATGATTTACGCCAACATCATCGGCTGCGACTTGGGCCCGAAGATCACCCCAATTGGGAGCTTGGCAACTCTGTTGTGGCTGCACGTGCTCGCACGGAAAAACATAACGATCAGTTGGGGTTATTACTTCAAGACCGGGATCGTGCTGACCGTGCCCATCCTCGTCGCCACATTGTCCGCCCTGGCACTGCGCCTCAGTTTCTGAATCAAGGAATCGCCTGATGAAAGTCTTGTTCATGTGCACCCACAACAGCTGCCGCAGCATTCTGTCCGAGGCGCTTTTCAACCACTTGGCGCCCGAGGGTGTAGAAGCGGTCAGCTCAGGAAGCTTTCCCAGTGGCCGGGTGAATCAACGGGCATTGCAAACGCTGGAGGCGGCGGGTATCTCCACTGCGGGCTTGAGCAGCAAGGCTTCGGATGCTTTTGAAGGCTCGCCTCCAGACATCGTGATCACTGTCTGTGACCGGGCAGCGGGTGAGGCATGCCCAATCTTCTTTGGGCCAGCTTTGAAGGCGCATTGGGGTCTGGCCGACCCGTCTGACGCTAGCGGGTCGGAAGCCGAGATCACCGCAGCGTTTGAAACCACACTGGCCAAAATTCACGAGCGCGTGAGCGCATTTCTTGCGCTGCCACTGAAGACCATCAGCGCTGAACAGTTGAGAGCTGAACTGAATCGCATCGGTTCGCTTTAAAGATCAACCGAGGCGGTGCCCAATCTGGCGCCGCCGTAGGAGTTTATATGCAAGACACATTGCCGAACGTACACGCCGACCTGATCGATATTCCGTCGTTGGAACAACTGGAGCCGCGTACACCGTCACTCCATAAGCCTAGAATCTTGCTTCTGTATGGATCGACGCGAGAGCGCTCTTTCAGCCGGTTGGTGACTCAGGAAGCAGCACGCTTGTTGGAAGAGTTTGGCGCCGATACCAAAATCTTCGATCCCTCGGGTTTGCCGCTGCCGGACGATGCTCCGGATACACATCCTAAGGTCGCGGAGTTGCGCGAACTCATGCAATGGTCTGAAGGACAGGTGTGGTGTTCGCCTGAAAGGCACGGCTCCATGAGCGCAGTATTCAAGGCCCAGATCGACTGGGTTCCGCTTGCGATTGGTGCTGTTCGACCTACGCAAGGAAAGACCCTTGCAGTAATGCAGGTCTGTGGCGGCTCGCAATCTTTCAACGTGGTCAACCAACTACGGGTATTGGGGCGGTGGATGCGCATGTTCACCATCCCAAATCAATCTTCGGTGGCCAAGGCGTTCACCGAGTTCGACGAGGCAGGCCGTATGAAGCCTTCCTCGTACTACGACCGACTGGTGGACGTGATGGAAGAGCTGATGAAGTTCACGCTGCTGTTGCGGGGTCGCCAGGACTACTTGGTTGATCGCTACTCCGAGCGTAAAGAGTCAGCTGAAGAGCTGTCCAAGCGCGTCAACCAGCGCTCCATCTAACGTCAGCACGAGGAAGCGATATGAGCCAGATCACGATTTACCACAACCCCGAATGCGGCACTTCTCGAAATACCTTGGAGCTGATCCGTAATAGCGGGGAAGAACCGACGGTTATCGAGTACCTGAAGACCCCGCCTGATCGCACCGCACTTACCAGGCTCATCGGGGATTCGGGGTGCGGGCTCTTTTGCGTATCAAAGGAACTCCGTACGAAGAGCTGGGATTGGGTGATGCTTCGCTGACGGACGAACAGCTCATTGATGCCATGATGGCTCACCCTATCCTGATCAATCGCCCCATCGTCGTGACGCCTTTGGGGACGCGTTTGTGTCGTCCGTCAGAAGCTGTGCTCGATTTGTTACCGCAAGAGCAGCGTGGGAGTTTCGCCAAAGAGGACGGCCAAGTGGTCATTGATGAGCACGGTCGCAGAGTCTGATACGACGACGGTGAGGTGCCGCGATTGAGCCTGGAGGATGCTGGTGAGTCAGAATTCGAAACTTGATGTTGTGGTCATTGGCGGTGGTCAATCCGCGCTGACAGTCGCCTATTTTTTGAAGCGGACGAGCTTGTCTTACGTGCTGCTCGATGCGGAGTCGGCACCAGGAGGAGCCTGGCGGCATGGCTGGGACTCGCTGCGACTCTTCTCTCCATCGGCATGGAGCTCGATTGCGGGCTGGCCGATGCCTGCCGTATCAGAACAAACGCCTCACCGTGATGATGTTATCGACTATCTGACTCTGTACGAGCGTCGATATGCCTTCCCCATCATCCGATCCACCAAGGTGACCCGTGTCGAAAAAATCGAAGAAGGATTACGGGTTGTCTCCGGGGATAGAAACTGGGATGCCAAGACGGTTATCAGTGCAACAGGCACCTGGAGCCGGCCATTTACCCCTAGCTATGCCGGACAGGAGTTGTTCGTAGGGCAGCAGCTTCATTCCGCTCATTACGTTGGGCCGAATGAATTTGAGGGGAAAACCGTCCTTGTAGTGGGTGGTGGCAACTCGGGAGCCCAGATTTACGCAGAGGTTTCTAAAGTGGCTCAGGCAATCTGGGTAACTCAAAAGGCTCCAAAGTTTCTACCTGATGAGGTTGATGGGCGCGTCCTGTTCGAACGAGCTACTGCTCGATTGAAGGCGCAACAGGAAGGTGTGGAGCCTGAACAACCCGCTGGGGGGCTGGGCGACATCGTAATGGTGCCATCGGTGAAGGACGCTCGTGAACGCGGTGTATTGAGCGCAGTACGGCCATTCACGCACTTCACTTCAACAGGCGTTGTTTGGTCATCAGGAGACGAAACAGCGGTGGATGTCGTCATCTGGTGCACTGGGTTTTCTCCAGCGCTCGACCACCTGGGCAACCTGGGTATCGTTGACGATGACGGTAAAGTCGCCGTGAATGAAAACCGGAGTGTTGCTTCACCTAATCTGTGGCTGGTGGGCTACGGCGATTGGACGGGGCTAGCCTCCGCTACATTGATCGGAGTGACCCGCTCCGCTCGAGATGTAGTCAACCAAGTCCAAAGCTATCTCACAAGCGAAGCCTGATGGCTCGCGAAGCAAATCGAGTGCGCCTACTGTTTATACGACTTCAAGATCGGGGAAGAGAATAGGCTCCAGTGGCGGAGTTGCCTGGCACAGTCCGAGCCGCCAGTAGCCGACGTCGTGCCATTTCCCAAGCTTGAAGCCAACCTCCGGATATGTACCGATGTGGACGAATCCCAGCGACTCGTGCAGACCCACACTGCCTTCATTGGGCTGAGCAATTCCGGCGTAAGCTGCACGAAAGCACTGTTTTTCAAGGATCGGAAGCAAAGTCTCATAGAGCTCACGGCCAACGCCCTGACGGCGAGCCGATTCAGCTACGTACACCGTCACGTCCACCGCCCACCGGTAGGCTGGACGTGCGCGGTGCTGGCTGGCATAGGCGTAGCCCTCGATCTCCCCACCTTCTTCGGCCACTAGGTAGGGATACGTCTGAAGTGTCGTCGCTATCCGCTGAGCAATCTCCTCACCGCTTGGCGGGGTCTCTTCGAATGAGATCGCCGTGTTCGAAACTATGGGAGCATAAATGCGCTGGATTGCCTGTGCATCTGTAACCACTGCAGCTCGAATTCTGACAGGCATGTGAGTCGTCCCTGAATAAAAGTTTGAAAATTACCTTTCCCGGATCAGTTTCGCCATTAGCCCATTTGAAAAAAACGAGCTGTGTGAAATCTAAAATTCAGGTCGCAATGCATGTTCTCAGTTCTGCACCTTCGGCTCATCAAATTCATCGGCTGCATCAACAACGCAGAACACTGTAAGCGTGCGCTAAGCGACCCGTCCTGACGGCATCGCTTAGCCGACCTCAAAATAAAATGCTGAGTAACCATCCGATAAGACCTCCCGCCAGGACGACCAACCATGTAGGAACCTTCCAGAACATCAAAGCCACAAGCGCTATCAGCGCCAAGCCAAAATCTGTAGGAATCAATATGGCGCTCGTCCAGACTGGGTTATACAAGGCTGCCAGGAGAAGGCCTACAACTGCTGCGTTTACGCCTGAAAGTGCGGCTTGGGTGCGTAAGCTTTTCCGCAGTTGCTCCCAAAATGGCAACACGCCGATTACGAGCAAGAACGAAGGAGCAAAAATTGCAACGACGCACGCGGTAGCCCCGAGCCAACCAGAAGGTTGGGCATTCATGGACGCGCCAAGAAATGCTGCGAAGGTAAAAAGTGGGCCTGGTACGGCCTGTGCTAAGCCATATCCGGCAAGAAACGTGTCATTGGCTACCCATCCGTTCGGCACGGTCGCCGACTGAAGCAACGGCAGCACAACATGCCCACCTCCGAAAACTAATGACCCGGCGCGGAAAAAGGCGTTTACCACAGCTAACGCTTGTGAGGGCCACAACTGAACCAGCAATGGCAGGCCAGCTAACAGGCCGAAGAACAGCAGCAACGACACCACACCGACTTTCCTGCTCACCGGTATCGGCAAAGACTCAGTAGTCTGGCTTTGATCGGTTTTGAAGAGCATTAGTCCTATGACGGCACCGAAGAAAATCACGCCGATCTGCCCCCAAGCATGTGGCCAAAGCATTGCAGCATAAGCCGCAAACACGGCGACGGTTATTCGAGGGGCATCAGTGCAAAGACTACGGCCCATTCCCCAGACGGCTTGAGCAACGACAGCCACCGCGACAATTTTAAGACCGTGCAAAAGACCGCTCGGAAACGCGCCTCCCCACGCGGACATACCCTGAGCGAATAAAACCAAGATTATTGCCGAAGGCAATGTGAAACCTGCCCACGCAGCGACTGCTCCTGGAAATCCGGCACGAGAAAGTCCTATACCTATGCCAACCTGGCTACTGGCGGGCCCCGGCAAGAATTGGCACAGGGCAATCAAATCCCCATAACTGCGCTCGCTCAGCCATTGGCGTCGGGCAACGAATTCTTCGCGAAAGTAAGCTAGATGTGCAATCGGGCCTCCGAAAGAAGTGAGACCTAGGCGCAGGAATACCAGAAATACCATCCATGGGGACTCAGTCGTAACACCCTTTGAACGTCCCTCGGCTGACAAGATTCGTTACTCCCCACATGACTGCTATAGAACACCAAATACGACGGCCTCCCTCACCGGCATATCTCGGCTTCGATATGCCGTCGCACACTGTATCGTGATCCTAACGACAAAATGATGGCACTTCGTTAGACGGTGCTCCTACAGCAGAAATTCTGATGGAGAGAAATTCTGCTGTCAGCTCATTTTCTAATCACCTCGATAGAGTGGCTGTGGCAACGGCAGGCGCAGCGCTGCGACGCAAAATCAGGACTCCACCGATTGCAGCCAAGGTCGAACCGATCAACACGCCGACTTTTACCTCGTCAATCAGGTGAGCTGATCCAGCAAACGCCAAGTTGCCAATGAACAGGCTCATGGTGAAGCCGATGCCACACAGGAGCGCAACGCCGTAAAGCTGTGCCCAATTGCTGCCTTCTGGTAGTTTGGCCAGGCCCATACGAATGGCAAGAGCAGCCAATAGGAAGATGCCAATCTGCTTGCCCACCAACAAGCCCAGCGCAACACCCAGAGGAACCGGATCGACTAGGTTCTCCATGGAAATACCTGCCAGTGAAACGCCCGCATTGGCGAAGCCGAAAATCGGCACCACAGCGAACGCAACCCACATGTGCAGCTTTTCCTCCAGGAATAGCAGTGGAGACCGGGCTTCCTCTTCAGGCTTGCCCATTGGGACGCACAGAGCTACAGCGACACCCGCAAGGGTGGCATGCACGCCCGACTGCAGCACGAAGAACCACAGCACACCGCCGACCAGCAAATAAGGGAATAATCGTCTGACGCCCAATCGATTCATTGCGATCAGAATGACCAGGGTTACGAGCGATGCCAGCAACATCGGCATGGAAAGACCGGTGGTGTAGAAAAAGGCGATGATGACTACAGCACCCAGGTCGTCAATGATCGCCAAGGCGGCGAGGAAGACCTTCAGCGACGTAGGGACTCGCTTACCTAGGAGCGACAAGACGCCCAGGGCGAACGCGATGTCGGTAGCGGCAGGGATAGCCCACCCCTTCAAGGTCTCAGAATTCCCCCAGTTGATTGCGATGTAGATCAGCGCAGGCACCACCATGCCGCCTATAGCACCAAATCCCGGCAAGGCACGCTGGCCCCAAGTGGATAGCCCGCCTGCCAGAACCTCCCTTTTGATCTCAAGGCCGACCATCAGGAAGAAGATAGCCATCAGGCCATCATTGACCCAATGCTCCACAGACATGCCCAGCCAGACACTGTGCAAGGCGGCAAAATAACCTTGCGAGAGAGGCGAGTTAGCCACAATTAAGGCCGCGAGTGCTGCGCCCATCAGTACGAGACCGCCAGCGGATTCCGACGATAGGAAGCGAGCCAGGATCGCGGCTGCTCTAGGGGTTTCTGCGGGAGTTCTGCTGTGAGTCATCAGTGTCCTTACGCTTTGATCCAAAGCGATTATTTTAACATCCGAGGTTTACCAACGCGGCAGGGCACATAGCCTGTAACGATTTACACCAAGCCCTAATCAGCCTCCAGCCTGTTCCCCGGCAGAGGCTCGCTCACGAAACTCAGGAGCACGCTCCAAGCGCATATCCTCAATAGGCGAGCGAACATTGATCATTCCTTACAGGCGTGTGGTTCCCCGGATATTTGATGATTGAAGCAACTGAAACCCACCATAAATGCCCGCACCTCAGCGCGATCCTCCGACTGTGGCATTTCAATCTGGAGTAAGCCTATTTGGGGATATACGCTGCTACCGACTTGCGAATTTCTTCCCGCGCTTCATCCGCGCTCCCCCAACGCCCCATCTTCACCCACTTACCCGGCTCCAGTGCCTTGTAGTTTTCGAAAAAATGCTGGATCTGTGCGAGGAGTAACGCAGGGAGGTCTGAGCACTCCTTTACATCGCTGTACATTGAGCTGAGTTTTTCATGAGGCACTGCGATCACCTTGGCATCCGCACCAGCTTCGTCCGTCATGTACATCACACCCACCGGGCGACTGCGGATGACAACGCCAGGTGAGACGGGATAAGGGCAAACCACCAGGACGTCCAGCGGATCACCATCGTCGCTCAGCGTGTTCGGGATAAACCCGTAGTTGGCCGGATAGAACATCGGTGTGCTGAGGAAGCGGTCAACGAAGATCTGCCCACTTGGCTTGTCCACTTCGTACTTGATCGGAGTGTGGTTTGCAGGAATCTCGATAACGGTGAAAAAGTCATCGGGGATGGCTTTGCCAGCTGGGATGTCCGCGTAGCTCATGTTCATAGCTCCGAAGTTGTGGAGGGGGCTGCGCTGGAAGGCGTTTTTCCAAGGGTGCCCATCTCGATTGGCGTCTTAGTGAAAAACACCGATATCTCCTCGGAGTCCAGTCGTGTGAACAACCGTTCTGCCTCATCTTCCGTGATTGCCAAGCGAATCTCCGTGGGTTGATCCGCCAGCTCAAAAAAGTGCGATGAATGCAGTTTTCCGGTGTGCCCAAACCCTTCGATTCCAGTGCAGAGCGTGGCGCCTCGCAAACCCATTTCTTTAGCCACGTCGACGATCCATTCGCCTAGCATCTTTCCCTGATAGCGACGGTTTTGTTGAGTAAAGAAAACGACCATAAAGCCTTTCATTTCGATCTCCTCAGCGAGTACCAATCATTTGGTAGGACAGAAGCCCGGCAGCAGTCATCGCTAACGAACCTACGACGTGCAACGAAATTGAGCCGAGCGCCCAGAGCAGTCTGCCTTCCTGAATCAAGGCAACCGTTTCGGCTGAAAATGTGGAAAAGGTGGTAAGCCCACCACAGAAGCCCGTGATGATCAGGAGACGCCACTCTGGGCTTAGGGTCGGAGATGCGGCCAAGAAGGCGATGGCCAAGCCGATGATGTAACCCCCAACCATGTTCGCGACCACAGTACCTGGAGGAATCGTTGGGAACAGAGCATTCAGCTTCATCCCCAAAAGCCAACGCAACCAAGCTCCAAGTGAAGCGCCAACAGCGATGACGATTAATGACTTCAGCATGGCGAGCCCACCTCATCAGACCTGAATGGAATAACAGGCGGAGGGCAGGTGCAGAGAAGAAATCGAGACTCGAAGGGTAAGATCATATCCTGTCCTAAATTGGAGGACAGGGAGGCACACCTACGCACCCTGTCCAGGGTTCACGTAGGCATCATCAGCACGAAGGCGGTTAAAGGAGGAATGCCATCTCCTGTTCTGATCCTATAGCATCAGCGCCAATGGCATCAAGAGCAGTTACACGCGAGCGATCTGAAGGCCCCTTCGGCCAGGCAAGATGGTTGATCAATGATCCAGGCAGGGGTCGACCCTTCGCCCAACCAGATTAGTTGGCGCGTCTACATCGATTTAACCGATACCACTTCCACATACTTGTACTTTTTCCTAGCAGCCTTCACAGCCTCCTGCTCAGCAAGCAACGAGCTCAACGTGTCGGCCTCGTGGATAAACTCATGCATCTTCCCCTCGAATTCGTTTCCAACCCGAAGCGTGACCTTCAGCCTAGGCGTAAATGCTTTTGCCACTTTCTTCTTCGCTGCTGGAGCGACCAGCGGTTTGGCGAGCACAACTTCTTCCACGGGCTCCGGCACTAGCGACGTAGAAACTTGCTCCTCTGGCTGAGGTGTGCCGAAAAGGGCATGACGCATTTCTTCTTCAGTTAAATCAGAGCTCATAGAACATCTCAAAGGGACGCATTTCGCTGGGCAAGTTCTAATAGGATTGTTGCTGACCGGTGTTCGGGGAGCCTGCGGAGACGTCAAATCCCCAATTCGATTTCAATACAAGAGCCTCGCAAGGCTCGCGAAAGCTGCGCCTTTGGCAGCAGTGTAATGAGCCCATCAACTAAGTTGCTAGCGTGACGAGCGTACAGCGTGACTGTGCCTGCATCAGGCGTTCGACCTGGCACGATGGCACCTACCCGCTGCTGGGCAATTTTCAGTATGCTCAAGACTTCCTGACTCACCTCATTGGTGGACAGGTGTTCAACCAATGGTCTGGGTGGAGGGGCGGCGCGGCTCCACATTTCTATGACCGCTTGGAGGAGTCCGTCTGAGCCGAGATGCTCGAGGGCCCTCTCCCATAACTCACCCTCCTGCGCCATATTCAGGCGAGCCCTAGTCATAACGGAGTTCCTGCAACATGAGGCTCTTTCTTGATTGCGAATTTACTCAGCTCTCATCTGCAGCGAAGCTGATATCGCTGGCACTGGTTGCTGAGAATGGTCGCGAATTCTACGTGGAATTGGTCGACACATGGCGAAAGGAAGATTGCAGCGACTTCGTCGTAGAGATCGTCCTTCCGCAGCTATGGGGCGGTGACAATGCACAACCTACCAGCAGGGCAAGAACTGCACTGCTCGATTTCCTAGCCTCGTTCGACGAAGTTCTGGAGATTGTCACAGATGCTCCACAGTACGACTGGGAGCTTTTCTGCGAACTCGCATATGACGATGGTAAATGGCCAAGGAACATCCGGAATTACCCCACTGACGCCACCACTCTGGATGCCACAAGTGAAGGGGTTCCGCTTCCGCATCACGCTCTTCTTGACGCCCGTATCATCGCTAGCATGTTCAACGAAAGCGATCTGAAGAAAGGGTGATGAAGTCCTACGGGCCCAAGGTGATCTAAAGCTGTCTTCCACAGCAATCCTTCTTGGGACATATTCAGCCTGGTGCTGGTCATTCAGAAATCAAGCCTGTTCAGACTTGCTGGTCAAATACCTACGAATAGTAGTTTTAGACAGACCCAACGCTTCAGATATCTCGGTTACTGACACTCCCTCACTGTGAAGGCGATTTGCCTCTGCCGCTTTCTGCGCTGCTCCGGATCGTGCTGGTCGACCAGGAGGAAGCTTCCCTGCACTTACCAACGACTCCATCTCAATATCTACGCTGTCCTTCCTAATCCTATTTAGTTGCTTATTCAGACGCTTCAGCCCCTCCCTAAGCGGCTCGTTGGACTGTAGACACGTCGCCATGAGGATCAGTGAGGCTGGCTCAACCTCCAGCAGCGCTGCAAGACGAATGAGCACATCAATCGTGATGTTCACCTCCCCACGCTCAATGCGGCCCCAATAGGAACGGTCAATAGTGATCAGGTTTTCTTGCGTAAGACCTTTTTTTCTACGCAGTGCTCGCACCACTACAGCTAGGGCTTCTGCGGCCTCCATGACATTTCCCCACGCAAATCGAGGATAAGGCCATATTGCGGCGCACCATAACACGGGCTATGATCCGTATTATGGTGCTATCAGCGTTTTTGAGGCCTGCTTTTCGATGCATATACATCCGTAAGCGGAGCTACGCACCTTGCTTGCGGGAGCCATCTGCTCGAGTGCGAGCGACAACAAGCGGGCTTGAATTGTCAATTTCCCGGTTATTAATGAAAGGAAGCCCTATGGCCAGCGTCGAAGAACCCGACTTCATGAATGGGCCACGGACACCACTTGAGGGCCTGTCGAGCAGCTCTGCAGCTCGAGCCTTAGCAGTCGAACGATTTCCTAAAAAGCCTTACTGCCTAGTTCGCGACTGGACAATATTTCGTATTGAAGTCACCCGCGACGAACTCTTCAAATGCCAGGCAGCGGGCCAACTCCCGATGATTCTGTTTGCTCACAACGTGGCCGAGGACAGCCAAGGCCGTTTCGAACGCGGCGATTGGGTTCGTTCAAGCATGTGCACCGGTTTCCACGACGGTGTTGCGTTCGAAACCAGAAACTCTGTGTACGTGTTGATTGGCCCTGGTCATGAACAGCTCGCAAGCCTGAAAGACGTTTTCTCCCTCTTCTAACTGCGCTCTGTATCGGAGCCCATTCAGGCTAAGGACATACGATGTTTAGAACACACGACGCCGACATGCTCGGTCTACCCGGTATGTTTGGTGAAGGTCAGTACCAATGGCATCAGGTATCCAAAGTGCTTCGTAATCACTGGTATCACGTAACTGTCCAGGCCATGTACGAGGACAGAATTTCAGAGGCGATTCTGATGATCGACAGCGAACCACGGCTTCAGCAACTGCTGATTGCCCAGGACGCGGAGACGATCATCACAGAGGTGCAAGTAGTCACACCTGCCCACATGAATGGCACGGGAGTTTGGCGCATGGAGAAACTGACCAAAGTGACGCTTGGTGAAGACCAAAACGAGTGTGTTGTGTGTCTGCTGGAGGTGGAGACCGGCTCCAAATACCACAGCTCTCACCAACCTGGCTTCAACACTGATGTGCTGAGCAACCTTCGTCCGATCTATCACGCGAACATGATTCGTACAGCCTGAGATTTACCAAGAATCCCGCACGATATCAGCGCAGATGTTTCCGTGCGGATTTCCTGGTAACGCCATACGGGCTGCGAAAGGAGCGCAATTATGCTGAACACTCTGGATGTGAATTTTCATGGAAAACGACATACGGATTTCGATCTCGCACGAATCCTAAAAGCACAAGCGCAAGGCTTCGACAAACCGATAACCGCCTATCTCTGCGGAGTATCCATAAAGGGTCGTGCTGGATTAGGCGTCGTATTTGGTCACAACCGTAAAGACCAATATGGACGGTTCGGCGACGGTCACTTGATCCAGACTTCTGACGTCATTAAGGCGGAGCGAGAGGGCCGATTTTGGGTACTGACCACAGTCAACTCCAGGTACGTCCTCGCTACGTTTCAGCGTGGCAATGGTAGGTCTAGTCTGCGCGAGTTTCAGCGTCTTGCGGCGGGGCTGCACCATTTCACCCCATGGGCGTTGCAGTGATCTTTTACGGAGTGACTGGGCGCTTTGTATGAGGCCATGGTGGAACCCAGACCCTGCAGGTCTTGGCTCTGACGGGCTTACATCCTCACGTCTCTGCCGAGTTGCCTGCGTGCTCCGCTTGCCTAAACCTGGGAGGAGCAATTGAACGGCCACTGATCATTCCTTTCACTGGCCGTTTCTCACACCTGTGTCGGGCTATTCTGCTGCAGTTGAAGTGTTTCTGGTCACCGTTGCCTTGACACCTGTCCGAGGATTGCCCTCAAGGTGGATAGTATTCAAAAGGTATTCGTCGGGCAGACTGGAGAACTTCTGCGCCAGATGTCTTGCCAGGGTGTCACTTGCGGTCGTCAGGATCAGGTTCATGTGATCCATCGAAGTAGCTACGAGCCTGAATATGTCAAGCATGGCGACCCTGTTGAGGTCGTCCAAGTGTGCGATTGGCTCATCAAGCAGGAAGCTGCCTCCAGTAGACTTAGCCCTCGCCAGGTAAAGTGACAGGGCCAAATCCTGTCGCTGGCCTTGACTCAACTTTTCCTGCGCTGCAAGCGGAGTATCGTTACCTTCCGCAAGCACCATCCAGTTCAGATCGTCCCCAGATACGCTTAGCTTGTGATACACCTCGTTAGCATGCATTCGAGAGAATAGTTCTGTCGCCGGGCTCAAGAGCGGAGACAGGCTTGATACAGTCACATCGCGAACATGATCACCATATCGATTGATAGCCTCATCCGCTGTGAGGATGTGATTTTGACCTGTTTGTAGCTTTTTGCTCACAGCCGACTTTTCCTTCTGAAGCTCGATCAATTTTCCAGAGTCATCGTCGACACTCAGCAACACTTGGCATTCGGCGATCTCCGATTCGTATCCTTCCGCCCTGATGAGTTCCGCCTCTACGCGAGTTTGGGTGGCCGCGTGCAGTTCTTTCGAAATAGGATGGCCATCGTTAACCTGGTTCCACTGGTCTTGAAACCGATTTACAACCCGGGAAACCGCCGCAATGCTGGCGTTGAGTTGATTGGACTCTTGGGCCTTGGCTTGGATGGCCCGAAGCTTTTCGTCCGCAGACCGAGCAAGGTTTGTGCGCTCTAATGTAGTCGCCTCCAATTGGCGCTGGTAGTGCTGCGAATACTGAGCCAGTCTTTGACGCGCCTCCAAAACTCTAGTGATCGCATTAGGAGAGGATGGGGACTTAAAGAAATCTTCAACCTCTAGAAGTGATCGAACAACCTTTTTCGTCCCGATCACAACTGTGATTCGAGCTCTTAGGCCTCCGAAATGAATGATGTCGGACTCTAAAAACTCGTCCTTACCCATGATGGAGAGGTAGCCTGTTTTCGACTCAAATGCCTTCAAACTATCGCGTACTGACCCAAGCAGAGCGGTGTAGTTCTCGGCGGATTTTTGTTGCGAGCGCGCGGCCTGTAATGAGTCGCTCCAAAGCTTCTCCGTTTTCTGAGCAGTCTCCAGTTTGGTCTTGGCGACCTGTATCTCCGGAGTTATCGCTGCGTAGGTGAGGTGCTGGCGCAAGGCTTCCGCATCACCCCAATCGTGGCTGCAGAGTGGACAATAACCGGTTATCGAATTCTCCGCTGCTTCATGCCCTAGTGCCCTCAAGCGATCTACCACATTTGATAGCGCGTTGAATTCGGATTGAGCCTTCTCGCATTCTCGCGTGGCGTCGCTGGCAGATTTTGATATTTGGATGAAGTTTGCCGGAGGAAGGACAGGGCTGCGCAGAAGGTCAGACCTTTGCTGCAGGAGGCCAAGCAGTGCGTCCTTGTTGTGGATCAGATACTCCAGAGCGCTCAGCCATTCCTGTTGTCGGCTGTCGTCCCAGCTATACTCGACAAACTCATCCTCCACAGCCTTGAAAAAATTGACGGTGTCATGGTTTCTTTGAGCGATGATTTCGCTCTTGGCAACGTTGTCCCATTGGTCAAGAAGGGCGATTTGTGATTGCGCCCACCCTACGCCTAGCTTGGCTTGGCCGATGCCTATATCGACCTCAGAAATTCGCCCCGAGAGCTGGCGATGTTCCTTGGTTAAAGTTTCGCTGGTTTCTGTGGTTTCTTTAAGCTGCTTTCGGCTAGTTACGAGCTGCTGCGTGCTGGACTCATATCCTGCCCACCCTTCGAGCAGGAGATCTAATATCCCCTTTTGTTGCCTAGTGCTTTGCAGCAGCCTAGCGACCTTCAGCTGGGCATTTTTAAAGTCATCCAAAAGATTCCCCGACAGCTGGCTGTCAGGAAACCCTGATAACACTGCGTTCAGCTTCGGAATGGCTTGATCGCGCCCCTGCTGACCTTGAGTTAGCCTTGCTTCAAGAATTTCGATTTTTGCCAAGAGGCCCTTTAGCTTTGTCTCCAAACCTTGGGTCTTGGGCAACTCATTGCGGTATTCCTTCAGACTACTGAGCGTGCTAGCGAGATGGCCCAGCCCGAGTATGTCGGCAAATATTTGCTGTCGGGTTCCTGATTCACTGTTATCTACAAGAAGAGCTAGGGAGTTTGCATACAACCATCGGCTGTTGCGCAGCCAATCCCGCCGGGCTTTGCTCGTAGCTTGCGCGGTACTACCTGAGACTGAGATAGGGGTTAACATTCCCAGCAGATCAGGATCTTTAATTTGCCTCATCTTCTTGTCGGATGGGGCTTTGATCCAGGCTTTGCCTTTGATTCGTTCTAGCTCGTGCCTGACACCGTTTATCTCGCATTCAACGTGGACAGCAGTATCCCCAGCCCCCCACTCGCACGAAAAATCAGTGGTCGTTGGAAGGTCATTCACCTTGTTTGTTAGCAGCCATTCCAGCGCATAGCAAATGGTGCTTTTTCCGGTTCCATTGGCAGCGTGGATGATGGTGAGACGTGCATCCAGAGGTATTTTCAGGACTTTTGGCACGCCCCGAAAATTTCTGATTTCGACCGAGAGGAATTTTATGGCTGAGTTATTCATTCAAATCCCACTTCTTTCCATGTTGGCGGGCGAGTACCTTTCCGGTCGATCCGGCGAGTGCCTGCAGTAAGCTAGTCACATTCTCGTTGTTAGTGTCGAATGCTGAGAATTCGGCCTGCCCTAATGGCGCCGCCAGCCCAAGTGGGGTAATTCGCTGGCAACGTTGCCAATCACCGGCGCCAGGGTATACAACATGCTTTCTCACGAATCGTGTGTCTTTTTCGACTTCGTTCATGAAAGGCTTCAGCTCATCAGTCATTCCCGCGAGCGCCAGAACTAGATATCCGTCCACGACGGATCCCTTTTTCTCCAGCCGCAGAAGTCCCGCATCCAGAAAAGCTTCGGCCTGCCTAGTTTCTGCCCACACTTCATCATATGAAGAGCCTTCGATCCGCACGAGCAGAACCGCCGCAAATTTCGTTGACCAATATCTTTCTTGGGTTGGCAACGGCGGGCCAGGCCAGTGAGGGTCGTTATCGAATATCAGGAGCCCCTCTTGAGGTGATGCGAACCCTGCATCGATAGCTCGCTCATCCAAGATCTTGATCAGTTCATTGAGCATCTAGATTCTTCCTGCGAGTGGAAATGTCATCCATGAAGTCCTCAACCGCGATTGTCTCCTCTTCGTCGCAGCATGAGTGAACCTCATCAAGTGGAAATACATACACTCGATTCACCATGCCGACTTCCGTGAATGACCCTCGTTGGCCTGGGGCTGCCGTGATGTCCAGGCGTTCTTCGCCTTCACTATTAAGTTCGCCCAGCTTTTGGTCTTTGACTCTGCCCTCTGCATTGGCAAAGACGACGAGATGAGGGTGGTTGGCGGTGTCTCTCGCCCACTTGTAAAGCTCTACGGTCATCTGCCTTACTAGGTAGTCATCATTTGTCCACGCAAGCACGTTGTATTCACCTTCGCTCGCTGCGCTGAGCTGAAGATGACCTTTCGATCCAGGCTCTGTTATCCATGTTGCGCTGCCGTGGGACTTGAGATAACTGAGGGCGGAAAATGCCTTCATTACATATTTCCCAGAGGTGGCCAGGTCTTCCAGGGTGAATGCTTTTTCCGGCGCCACGCCGTGGCGTGTCTGATAGGCAAACGACTGCGAGTCTTTCAGCTCTCCTTGCTCGATCAATTTGTCCAAAAGAGCTAGTTGATTCCTTACCTCTGGAATGTAGTAGCTGGAAGGCGGATGTCGATCAAAGAGCTCATGCATCTCGACCGCTGCTGGCATCAGGTCGCATGTGATACCTCCAGCTTGCAATCGATGGCCTCTAGCACGCTTCAGAGTGATATTCGCATCCCAAGTGAGCGTCAGCGTAAGGCTGCCGCTCGTGCTCCTACGCATCACGCGGCTGGGGGGGTGCATGGATGGAGGGCTTGATCGCGTGTGTAGGTCGGTTTCGATGGCAGGAAAGATACCCGTAGCGCTGTGAAGCTGCATCTTGCAGTTCTGAAGTCGGGCACTGTTCGCCGACGCAATCGCAACTGGGGAAATCAATCGGCGAGCATGGTAGTCGGTGAGTGATGTCACGACGTCCATAAGATCAACGATGTGCAGGGAGGCCAAAACCAGATTCGGGCGTTTAAATTTGTCTTCCGCTTGACTGGCAATCAGTCTGCGCAAATGAGAGTTTCTATTCGACGCCGGATTGATAAAATCATCACCTAACGTTGGCCAGATGATCATGTCCTTGAAGGCGAGTCGAAGTGAGAAGCTGCCGTGATCAAGGGTTGGATTTTTAGGAGCGGTTTCAACCAGCACATGGCAGCTGATCTCATCCTCAGCGCCATTTGTAACCCAGCACCATCCTGCTCTGTAGTCTTGAGCCGACGCGGGCTCCCAGAGCGGATCGATCCAAGAGATGTTGTCCGCAACTCGCCAGGCGTTGAGTTGAACCCCCGTCACTGCCCCGCACCCCACTAGAAGTACGAGCGGGCTTGGATACGCTTCTACCAATTCGTTAATTTCTAGCCACTGCGCTGGCGTGGCAGCTGCCGAACCGGCGGTTACAACTACAGGTCTGCTGCCAAATACCTCTTTAAGAGCTCCAGATTTCGGGTTAAGCATGCCCTGCAAGAATGGCAATAGATCTTGGCCTTGGATCAGGCATACGTTGAGGTCATCTCCGTCTCTTAGCTCCCAACTGATGTACTCCGTACGAATCTTGCTAAGGGACGCCTCTTCTCCGGTAGGCAATGTCCCTCCAAGAGACGCTAAGTAATCCCGCACGACCTTTAGGGTTTCGTCGGCATCCGAGTCCAGTTTGAAGTATGTATTTCTTACCGAAGGGTGCTTACCTACCAAGGCCGACAAGCTATCTTTTCTCAGAGCCCTGGTTTCTAAGGTAGGTATCCGCTGCCAAACAATTGCGCAAAGTTCGGCAGGGGTCAGTTTGTTAAGGGAGTCGTTTTTCTGGAAAGTCTTGGATTTGTTGAAGACTTTTTCACAAGCTTCTTGGAAGGCGCCCAGCCTGTCGTTGAATCGCTTGATACCTTCCCCTTGAAGGAACTCAAAAGCATCCGTAGCTACGTCATCAGCCGCCGCAAAGTAGTATCGGAACGTTTCACCGACAGGGGGCGCAATTTGCGGTCGGATGTGTGCATAAAGGAAGAACTTGCAGGTTTCGTAAATCACCGTACTGAGATCGAGTTTTTTCTTCAGCCGCTTACATTGGATAACCCCAGCCGGAACGCCTGCCTTGAAGAGAATGACGTCTCGACCTTGGTCGGCTCCATCGTTGAGACGACCCACCACGTCGTACCACGTGTCATTGTCGCGCTCGTATTCGGCCCGATATATGTCTGCGACTAAAAGCTCAAAATGAGCATCACCCATGCGTTCGAATGGGAGTTGCCCGCAATCCATAGCGAATAGATCGGGAGCGACTGTTGTGTCCGCTCTAACCTTCGCTTCCTCCTCAGGGCTGATGAGTGAGATCTCTTCTTCGGCCAATTTCCGCTCCTAGCGTTTAGTGACTGGCATCGTGCTGAGTCCGGCGTTTTCCATCAGGACAGTGGCGGGCAACTGGCTGAGCAGAGTCCTTGCTGTGTTTGGAAGCCGTGTGCCTCAACGCCCTTATTTGAGAGGGGGGCGATGCCAAGCGGCAATCATCATAAGTCGTGCAGGAGCCTGAAGATAGCAGCTAAACTCATACGCTCTCCCTCTTCCGATAAGCGTCAGTGAGCACAAACGGCTCAAACATCCTTCCCTCGGCTTAAAGCACGTCTAGCCCCCGCTCTTCAAGCTCGCTCGGCTAGCTCGAAGGCGGTGTCCGCACCCTTAGGCTCGGGATGAGGCATCCTGGAGGATGCAGCTAAGGACTATAGGGCGATGGCTATGAATAGCCTCGCTAGTTGAGCTTATCCGATATTTACCAGCCGCTCCTCATAGAGCCTATAGGCTCGCAGAGTAGCGGTGAGCGGTAAATCACTCAACGGACACCCGTTTATTCCAGTTGGTCAAAACACTCTGCTGCAGAGCGCGCGCGGTAGGGATAGGAGACTGTAAGCTCCTGTTCGTTCAAGGCGAATCTTTTGAGTTTAAAGGTTCCATAAATCTCACGCATTTCATACATTTTAATAGGTTTATCCCGCCCCTCTAATGCCTTGATAACCGTGTGCTTAACCGAGTCTATGCAACGTGTGCCAAAAGTCACGTCAGTTACTTCAAGTGGCGAGTCTGATAGGCCTCGGCGCCCTATAAATCTCCATTCTTTCTCATACCGCCAATCATGAGCTTTACGCAGTAACACCAAAGCATCCACTTCCTCGCGGGCCGCATCATCGCCGTTAAGCATTGCGGCCACTCTGCTCGCGTCAATGAGCCGGCTTCCCCCATATGCCACTTTATGAAGATTCTTCTGAACGTCCACAGGAACCTCGTAACCGATACAAAGGCCATGGTGCTGGTCTCCATAGTGGCTCCACATAAGAGGGCAGGAGTTTTTTGTTGCGAGCGAGAGCACTCCCTTGTTGTATGCTTGAATGAGCTCAATCTGTAATTGGTAGGTTAAGAGCTGAACTTGCAGACTTGGAGAAATATCACGATATTCAGGATTGGTCGCATTATAAGCAATGTCTGCGATAATCCGCTCTGCTTGACGTTTACTATGCCGCTGGATGTGACCGACGGTCTTAGGGCCTCGATACATTATCGCCTTAGCAGCGGCTGCCATCTCCGCAGAGATCCTGTTCTCTATTAGCTTTCGAAGTGTGTGTTCGAGCTGATCAACAGGAAGATCCGGGTTAATACAGGGCTTTGTGTCAAGCGGGTCATTGAACGAAGCAGGATCGGCAAAGTAGATCTTGTCCGATACCAGTAAATCGACGGTTAGCGCACTGAATGCTCTGTATTTGTACAACCGTTTTGGAGCTTCCATTTTGGCATCCTTGGCAAATCGTAAGAAATATCAAACAGCATAATTTAGTCGTAACACGCTTACCCCAGCCTGATTTTTTGCCCAGCTCCGGACACCTTGATGCGTCCGTTCAACTCCTAGAAATTCATGCTGCGTCCTTACCCACAATGCAGCGACATCACTGGGAGTCGAGCCAAGTCTCCACTTTGTGGATCCTGCCAACCTCAAAGAGCTTCGGCTTGGCCAAGTCGAGCATCTTGAGTAGTCGCTGCTTTTCCGTCAGGGATGGAAACCACTCGTCAATCTCGATATTGCAGTGCTCGGATTCGCTCAGGGCCCATCTCACAATCATATCCGCCGCCGCTCGGTAGTGATCCGCCATGAAGAGCAGTTGCCCGTCTAAAAACCAACCGCGCTTGGCCAGTTGTTCAGTTACGTCAATGACGCCCGCGTCGCCAAAAAATCCCGTGGTGTCAGGATAGTGAATACCTGCCAAAGACACTTTCGCTACGCCCGAATCCCGGTCGAAGTAGGACAGGAAATGCCACCCACCAGTGGGGCTTTCATGGTGCGGGAAGTTGATAGCAGCTTTCCCAGTGATGTAATGCTCAAGCGAAACGCGTTTGAGATCAAAATCGAAGAGCGGCAGGGTCATGGAAGCTTTTTGAGCCGGGCCAGCCCCTGTTTGATATGACCAGCGTTCTCACCAATCGTGTAAAGCGCACCACGAACGTTGTCGCCAACTTCCGCATGTCCCTGGGCTTCCACATGGAGGGTTAGCTCCATGAGAGCCGCCTCGAGGGCTAGCTGGTTTTGGCACATTCTTTCCAGAACGTCTGACAGCGAGTATTCACCGGGCATCTGCATGGACTCCTTGATTACGACCCAGCATAGCTCAGAGATGAGTCAGCAAGTGTCTTACGGTTAGCTCCCAGTGCTCAGCAACTTTGAACTAATCATGACGACCATGCCCCTAGGCACTTGGTCGGTTTTTATTGATCCGCCGTAACGAATCTATCAGAGGCCGGGCCTCCGTTGAAGCTAAAATCGGTGGTGCCGTGGGTGATCCATTCGACCAGCTTTTCCTTCGGTGTGTAAGCCACCACTCCATGTTTTTGAGTCGGATCGAATCTTAAGACGCGCCATATACCAAAATCGGGGCCAAAGTCGATGAACACGGGTTTGGAAACCAACCAGCGAGCAAAGAGCTTGCTGCGGGAATACCAGCTAAATGAAGCCAGTCCATTCTCCGACACTTTCGACAAACCCATTCTGAAGTTGTACCTGTCGAACTCAGTTCGCGTGCCATCGATCACCCAGATCATATTTTGATAGTAGTTTTGCCTCGCGATGACCTCTTCGGGATGTATCGTCGATCTCTGAAACTCAATAACCATCCCTGAAGGAGTTCGGACATCTGCTATATGTCGCTCCCCTGAGGATGCTTGCAACACAACTTCCTGCCACTCGGTTGGGAACATATTCTTCCAATCGCGATGCCATGCCGTTTCCGTTTCCCACCACGGATCGCAATTGTCCAAACGTTTATGAGCCCAATGCCAGACGACATGGTTCCCGCATTTAGCGACGGTCTGGGAACCACAAAAACTGCAAACACCACGTGCTTTTGGAGTGGCCTCTACACGAGCGCCTTCAAGCAATGAGTATTTCATTTTCTTCCTTGATGATAAAAATGGGGGCGGTAGCTCTTAACTTCCTAGTTGTCAGTACCTTGTGACCCACAGGACGAAAGACAATATCTGAACACGGAAGTCGTCCTAGCAGCCTGGCAGGCCTGCGTAAATGTCTATAGAAGCAGGAGGCGTAGGGTGTTCCCACTTAAATCGCCTTCAGGAGACGCTCAAGCGTTTGATGCTCCCATGTGCTAAGCATAGCAATGGGATCTGTGCCAAAGCGATCTCCCGAGTCAAAAGACCAGCGCCGCCCGTCAGGGCTTATGCACTCTTCGCAGTAGTCAAGCTCATCGAGGTCGTTATGAATAGAAATTCGCCAACCTTCGACATTAACTTGGAAGCGCTCCGCATAAATTTCGTCCCATCCCCGCTCGCAGGCTCTGACCATAATTAGCCGGCCAAGAGCTACCTCCCTCAGCACTTGGCTGACCTCTCGCGCTGAGAGTGGAGTCTCTTCGGCAACGCCATCGAGCTGCGACGAACGAGCTGCAGCTCTGGCCTCTTTCAACAATTGCTCAGCGTACATAGCCGGATCATCATCTGGCAGCGGGTAGCCTGCAGCAGATAGAGCTTCGGCGCGCTCTTCAATCAGCAGACGCTCGGGATCGCGAACCGTTTGGTAGGCTCTGCCTGGTACGCGTCGAGTTGTGTCCATTCCCGGCTCCCCAGAAGGCTGATGACTAAGAGCGACTAAATTACTTTTAGAACGATAACAGAACGCTTCGAATAGCGATGCCGAGCTCCGAATCATGAGGGTAGGATGCGTTGCGATCTATGCTTCACAGAGGCTCAGACATCAAGCAAGCGGAGCGCGCAGGCGTGAGGGATGCGAGCCCGCAGGGGCGAGACACGCCTTGGCGGGGCTCGATTCACGGCAGCCTGACGCAGCAGGCGGAATGCCATCAACGCCAACAAGAGATAACTCAAATGCCCGACGATGAACTCCGCGAACTGGAGGCCAAGAGACGAAAAGCTTTGTGGATGCTTGCGAACATATCTCCAGGCGATTCGAAGGCGTTCGATCCCTTATCCATTCTTGATGACCTTGAACTTCAAGAGCGAAAAGACTCCCCTCATGCTGACAAGGCACTTGAGCTCAACCAGCTTCGGGATTGTGTCACGGTGCAGCATCACCACTCCGGAATCGACATCATTTTGGAGCAGACTATCCCCCAGCCCTGGAGGGAGCGCTTCAGTCAGGCGAGTATCGGGTCGACCAGATTGTTAGATGGGCCGTACGCTGCGGACTGGTATAAATTCCTGGCTTGTTGGGAATCAGAGATGCAGCACCTCGAGGCACACAGAGCTGCCAGCAGTAAGCCCAAGCTGGATTGATGCAGACGGAGAAAAAACGTGGAACGAGACAGCGATGACACCGTGTATTGCGATATCCAAATGCCGGTGGCTAAAGGGCGGGAGCTATTGACGTTAGTGAATGTCCTGCGAGAGTCGAAAGCTCATCCAAGTCTCGACAGAGTTTTTGAACACATGCAGTACGAGCTCAGCACGTCGATTGATATAGTCGAAAATCCGCCGACTTGGGGCCTTTGGCGCGAATGATTCCCTCATCACGGTGTTACTAGCCAATAGCAAAGCCGCAATATAACGTCGAGGATTGGATTTCGAAAAATTTATTTCTGGCGTCTATGGTCGGCATGGATGTGCGCAGGAATAGCGTCACTTTTTGGCCATCTACCAGGAGGTTAAAATAGGGTTCGCTCGACCTTACCCTAACCCGGATTTGTGCTCTGTTAGCACCATTGGCAAATTTGCTGAACGTTTTGATATAGAACGAGCCGTTAAATAAGTTAACCGATGCAGTTCCAAAAACAATGGTATTACTCCAGTTTACTGAGTTGACATCCTCCCCAGCATGACTCAACGGAACGAATGCATCAAAGTAATTGAGCGGCTCATTTTCTATATAAAGCTGATGCTCGACTCGTTCGTTCATGCTCAAAATCCTCCAAGCATCGACAACTTCCTGTAGCGTGCCAGGGTGGATTGCTGGAGAGCTCTGAACTTGTTGAGCAAGCGCAAGCATTTGTGCTCGCGTAGGCATGGCCTTTTTTTTCGTAGTAGGAACTGCGCCTAAGTGGCTTGGGATGATCGTGGGTGCTACTGCCATTGCAACTTTTTTTTGCTCTCCCTGTACATTGGAGTTCTCGATGGATTCCTTTTCATTCTTACATCCCGTGATATGCTTGTTCGGCGCCCTAAAAAATTTGTTGTTCCTTTGCGCTGGGACGACCTTTTCCAAGCAGTTCTGCTCAGGACAAAAATAATAGAAAGTGGAGTTGTCTTTTGCGTACTCTGCCGACACGTTGGCGCCCACCTCCCAGCACACTGCGGTGGTCATCAATTCAGAGCTCATATTTCATATTCCCTCATTCGTCCGAAAACTCATCCTATCCACAGTGATGGCCCATGACTATTTGTGGTTTGTATCTTGTTCTGAGACCAGTGGCGGCTGCGGTGTGGCCTGATCGCGAATGAGGACAGGCTACTCATGTGCAAATGCCTTGGGATGAAACCAGGATCGATTCTGCACGTCGTTCCCAACGTCCAGCCGCAACAGGAATCGTCGATCAATGTCCTTGGAAAACCATCTTATACGTCACCACCAGAATTAGCTGATCTAATCACATCGCCTTCTTATAGGCTTTCGAGGTAGGGCTTTTTATCAATCACTGCAGCACGCACCTTGCTTCGCAGGAGACTGACTAAGTCGCTTTTGTTCATGAGCAGCACCACGATTTCCCTTAGCGTGCAAAGCACCATCGTTTTCTGGGTTGAGTGAGTGACGCACTCGGCGATAGTGGTAGAGGCAAAATCTGAGTTCGAGATAAAAATCCCTCGAGCGTCAGCTCTCGCAAACAGTCTAACCATGTGCGCCGCGAGATCATTCACTCCTACTGGATCCTTGAGCCATTTCATCTCTACAAGGTAAATGTGTCCTTCAAACTCGATGATTCCATCTATTTGCTCAACGACGGCGCCTCCAGATTGATCTAGTCGTTTGAAGTCTTCTCGTAAAAGGATTCCGTGTGCCCGGAACAGGTCGTTCAATACTCCCTCCAAGAGCTTGCCGCGCTTTTGAGGTTCTCCATCCATACCAAAGAGAGCACTCAGCCGATCACGAACGTCTTCAACTTTACGATCCTTCTCTGCAGTCGCTTGACGCTCGGCTCGTGCCTTGGTGGCGACCTCGGCTTGAGCGGCCTCTCGTTGCTGGTTCATTCGGGTAAACGAGTCTTTGACATTGACGATGCGCGCCAGGTCTCCCACGTTAGCTTTGGCCTTGTGAACATTGTTGGGCCAGCATCCTGAAAACTCCTCGAACTCCACCACCCGTTTGATGATTTCGCGCCTAGCCGCCAAGCCGCCATCCCCTCGCTTATTCAGCTTTTCAAGAACGTCGCGAACTATGGCAAATGTACTGACTGAATCACGGTTTGTTTTAACCGTGACGTCCATCAGCGCGAGATCATCATGAGGCACTCCTGCTCCCCGTAAAAAAAGCAGCACATCAGCCTTACTTTTGCAAAGTAGCGGGATGGTGTCGACCAGCAGGTTAAAAACATCAGGGGGATAGTGGTAGCGCGCGTCCATGTTCCAGCCCAGCACGTGGTGGTGAAATGCAAGAGTAGCTACCGAGACCACAATGGCACCAGCGGTGGATGTAAAAAAAGCTCACGACGGACATGTCTTGCTAGCAGGCAAAGCGCCTGCGCCAAGCTACGGCCTCAGCTGATTAGACTTTGGGGCATGTGGCACAAGCGTTGAGTGGTGCCCACTGGTACTTAACCTCGTCACGGGGCGTCAGAGTTTCGTATCAGACTCCCTAGTAGATTGAATCATCCTGGCGATGTGCTATCCATTGGGTATATACGCAATCGTTGAAAACAGGGTATCCCACCGGTGCGCATCTATCGGCGCGACCATTGCCTATCTGCAAGGAAGAACCATGCGCCTCGATCAAATGCCGTACCACTCGATGCCTACTCTAGCCGTACTCCCATTCCGTCAATTTGGAATCGGCTGGTCATGGCAACTGCGAGCCCTGAAGCTCTTCCCCGACTCCCTGCTTGCCTGGAAACGCTATTTCTACGATAACGGCCAGGGACATGCACGTGGTTCCTCATTTAGCACCTTTGCAGAAGCCATGATTGCGGCAGATGCGTTCAACCAGACCACCGCCGAGCGCATAGGCATAGCGGTGCTTGATCCCGTGCTCCAAGCCTCAGTCACCCTAAAGGTCGACAAGGCTTTGACTGCGGCTCGCCGCATTCAGGACGAAGAGGAGCTAATGGAGCGCGAGGCGATCAAACGTAATGCTCATCTGCCCCGCCCAGCCATCCGAGATTTAAATCTGCCCAGTAAGATGGACAGTTTGCGGGAGCCGCTACACGAACAGCTTATACGCGCCCCATATTTGCAAGTGATTGCAATCCCAAGGTTTAACGCTTGTCTTCGTCGTACCGGAGACATGGAATGGGAAGAGATCGGCGCTCTAACCCCGAAGCGCTCACAGATATGCCTTAGAGAATTTACGGCCAGGGGTTTTGGTCTTTCGGCAGCTGATCACTGGGGAAGAACCAAGGCACAGATTCGTGCTCTGCTGCTTCCAAGAGCTAACCAACTGCTTCAACTGGCCAGCGTCAAACAAATGCTTGCCGAAGCCAGGATGCGCGGCCAGAGGGTGTTGGTCTGTGGAGGTTTCGTGTTCTGGCTTGAGGATGATGGGCAGCCTAGGTGGGTCATCAAGAACACTGGGGGCGAGTCCAATAGCGAAGAAGGTACGACCCTATGGCATGAAGGCACCATTTTGTCCAAGAATCATGGTCGGATCGTAGTGCTTCCATATATCAAGGAAAATGGCGAGCGGGTGCAAGGGCACACTAAGAACGCGCCACATGACGGAAAAGCTCTACTTCGTCATCGAGATCAATATGTCACCCTTCCGTTCGAAATCTTGGAAGGAGATCTCATGATCGGTTTGTTCGGAGAGCTGCACTATGAGTGACAACCGAACAGCACTTGATGCGCCCCCCCGCATCGATGACCATGAAATCAATGGTCAAGCGAGGACAATCAGAGCTCCGCATCCCATGCATCCATCGCCTCACTCACGGTAGCCAACCAGCGAAGATGATCGTTCTGTATAGCATGGGCGACGTGCCTGGCTGTGTTGGCTTCGATCCAAGATGGAAGACTATGCGAGCCCTCTGAGAACAGGTTTGCAGTCGCGACAGCGAATCGCCCCGTACTTGTAGATTGGAGGCACACGTACCGCACTACAGCGCCACTCAGCAACCGACGCCAAGCCACTACCTCGATACAGTCCATGGTGCTCACCGGAGCCTCTACGGTGGAACTCACTAACGGTTCCACCTGGGCATCTTCCGATGCTCTGAATGATCGGTTAGGCGCTTCTGACCTGTGGACAAGATGCTTCAAATGCTCACGCGAGGCGACTATCTGTTCGCGGAGCTCTTCGGGGTCAATGGACATTCCGCCCTCGGGCGTCACCCTGAGAGTTTTGAGACCGTTCGCTGCCTTGATGAACTCCCGCTCACGCTTCTTCTCTCGTTGAGGACGGCGGTCGGGAAACAGCTTGGTGATTAAGCGATGGAGGTTGATCATGGTGTATTCCACAAGCGCCGATTGTAGCCGAGAAGCTCGGATAGGCTATCACTAGCATGCCTGCATATCCCACAACCTAACGCGTATATGGCGGAACCTGTTGCCGCTGCTCGAGTGCTGTCAATAACAGCGACGAAAAATGGACATTTATCATTTTTATGTAAATCATTGATTTTAAAGAATTTGATATGTCCATTTTAGTAATAAGCTCACGCGTGCAGAATTTCGACAAGACCATCGTCTCCATTCCCACCTGGCGCCTGATGTCCGAGTCATTCAAGAACTGGCGCGGCATGCAGGCCTCCGGCGGCCGGCGCATCAAGCGCAGCCTGTTCATCGACGCCAGCGGCGTGCGTTTTCTGCGCGATGACGAAGAAGAACGCATGACCCAGGTGCACCTGCTCACCGGCTACATCGGGCGCAAGCAGGCCGAACTCAAGGCCTGGAACGAGGCCCAGGGCCACAGTGCGCAACTGTCGGCCAACCGCCGCCGCATGACCAACCTGGGGACCTTTCGCGCCTACGCCCTGGCGTACCTGCAAAGCCACCCGGACATCCAGCCGAACATGACCTGCATGGTGCGCCAGATGCAGACCACCGCCCAGGGCGTGCCGCTGGAAATCTACTGCTTCACCCGCACCACGGCGTGGGCGGACTACGAGCGCATCCAGGGGGATATTTTCGATTATTTATTGGCGGTGTTGCCGGAGTTCGGCTTGAGCCTGTATCAGCAGCCGAGCGGCACGGACCTGCGCGGCGGGCTGTTTGCGATGACGCAGAATGCCAAGGCCGTGGAAACCCTGGAACACTGACAACCTGAGCTGCGAGGGGCCTGGCGGTCCCTCGCAGTGGCCGCTACTTGAGTTGGAACTGCGGGTCACCGGTCAATTGGTAAAGGTATTCCACACCCTTCGGCCAAGGCCCGTACCCCGAGTCGCCGTTGATATGGCCGGCGTCCGGCTCCCACACCAGTTCACTGCCCCATGCCTCGCCGAATGCTTTCGCCCGTTCCGGGGTGACGTAGGGATCGTTGGTGCTCGCCACCAGGATCGTGCGAAACGGCAGGCGCTGCATCGACATCGGCGTAAAACCAGTGGTGCCCGACGGATACGAGTCCGCCTCGGTATCGCTTGGCGCCACCAGCAAGGCGCCCTTTACCTTGTTCGACTGCGGATACTGCGCCGCCCAGCGTGTGATCAGGGTAATCGCCAGGCTGTGCGCGACCAGCACAACCTCGCTGTCAGCCGCCTCTATCGCCTGATTCAGGCGCGCCACCCAATCGGCAGCGACCGGCGTTTGCCAGTCCTGCTGCTCGACCCTCTGCAACCCGTGGAACTGACGCTCCCATTGCGATTGCCAATGGGCTTCACCGGAGTTGAACAGGCCCGGCAGGATCAAAACGCTGACTGTCATCTTCCTTCTTCCTCAAGACTTTATTAGCCCGCATGCCGGAAAAAGCCGGCGAACATGTCTAGTCGTCGCCCTAAAATAAATCAACTCACCCAAATCACAAAGCAGACTCCACCTATTGATTTAGTGAAATTCACTATCTACGCGCCCAATTTTCAATCTGTTTTTAGAAAAACCAAATCTATAGCATCTGGCCATCGAACAAATCAGCCAGAAGGCACTTCTTATGTTATGGACAACTAAGCTGTCAGATGACGCGCCCCACTTCGCACTCAGTTCGGATGCCGAGGCGCTTACCCACTACGGTGATGCCCAGGCTTTTGCCCAACCGCGCAGTTTTTATACCAACAGCCCCTTCCAGCGCCCTTCTCGGCCGCAGGATATTTCAGATGTTATTATCAGCACCAGCCTGACCAGCGACCAACTTTCAGACAGCCAGCATTTATTGGCGCAACGCTTGTTATTGAATATCTATGAGCAGGACCTGGTATTTCTGCCAAAGCCGCCCATGGAACTCGATCTCAAGGCGTTCAAACAATTCTACGACCCCGAGCACGCCGCCAGCGGCAAGAAGATCCGGCCGTTGCTTGAGCAGTATCTGTACGACTGGCTCAAGCAGGAAGTGCATATCAACGGTTCGTGGTGCCTGGATTCGTTTGTCGCCCACACCGACAAAGTCCTGGAGGAGGTCGCACAGTCCGAGTCCAGGTTGCACCAGGTACTGACCACCAGCCGCAACCCTGAACGGGCCGCGCGTTTTTTCATGACCCAATGCGCCGGCGACTTCCTCAGTGAAGCCTCGGCGATGGCGCGTAACGTGCTGGGCAACTGCGGTGTGTACACCAGCGAGCTGTTCAAGATCTTGATCGATGAATATGGCTACGGCGTCGATAAAAAGAAGCACAGCACCATTTTTGAAGACATGCTCAAAGACATGGGCATGTCGCACCACGTGCACCATTACTGGCAGTTCTACACCGCAGGTTCCTTGTCGCTGACCAACTACTTCCATTATGTGTCCGCCAACCACGGCGAGCTGTTCCGCTACATTGGCGCGATGTATTACACCGAGGCCACCCTGGCCCTCACTACCAAGCATCAGTCGAGCGCCATCAAGGCGATTTTCGGCGACAGCGTCTCCACCGACTATTTCGATGAACATTCACACATCGATGTCCATCACGGAAGAATGGCCCTGCAGCGCCTCATCCTGCCGATGATCAAGCAATTTGGCAGCAAGATCATTCCCGACCTGGTCCGCGGTTTCGAAGAGTTCAGGTTGCTGCAGGACATCGCCGATGAAGAGCTCTACGCCCATATCAAATGGCATGACGAGCTGGATGAACACCGTGCACTGGCTGCCGCCCACCACGGCCAGAAGCCGGTGGACCTGCGCATTACCGAGGCCGAGCACGAACTCTCGGTGCCGCACACCCACCCCAATGACGAGCTGTTCTGGATTGAAACCGGCGAGCTGGATTTTGTCGCAAGCCCCGAACTCAGCGTGCGCCTGAAGGCCGGGGAAGGCGTGGTGATTCCCAAGGGCATGCTGCATGGCACACGCGTCGTCAGCCCGTCCTGCACCTATACCGTCACGGCACTTTGAGTAGGCACCCCATGAAAGCTATCCGCCTGAACCTGACCGACGCCAACTACGTGGCCGTGGAAGACACCACTTATTTTCTCAAGCGCCACACCTATTCGACGCAGCTGCTGCCGACCACTTGCCCCCATCGCGGCGGCCCGTTGCACATGGGTGAAACCAGCGGCGACGGGCAGAGTGTGATCTGCCCCTGGCACGACAACGCTTACAAGGTGTGCAACCTGGAAAAGAAGTCGCCCCCCACCGTTCGCGTCAGAAACCAGTTCAGTACCGTCGTCGGTGACACCCAACGGTGCGTGCCTTTACTCAAACTTTCTCGTTACGACTGAGCCCTATGACCACTAAATCAACACTGACAGCGTTCTATTCGATCGTGACCCTGTTTACCGGCCTGGACATGGCGATTGTGATTGCCATGGTCTGGTTCGGCCTGGAAACCACCGGCTCGACATTCCTGGTCGGCGCCACGCTGTGCGTAGCGACGGTGGTGCCGTATGTGTGCGAACAATACATCGGCAAGTTTTTCACCATTGAACTGAGCATGAAACGCCTGCTGTACATCCGCCTGACCGCGTTCGCCGCCGTGCTTGGCCTGTCGTTCACGAACGCCGCCGTACTGCCTATCGGCTTCCTGGCAATCGCGTTCGTGGTCGGTGTCACCGACTATTTCACCATCAGCACCCTCGAGTCGAAAAATACCAAGCTGGTGTTGGCCGGCGCGACCGACAGCGACACCTCGGCGCGGCTGATGCAAACGTCCATCCAGATCGGCGCCTTCGGCGGCGCGCTGCTGGGCGGGGTGATCGTGGACGTGTTCTCGGTCAGCCAGACCCTGCAGATCATCAGCCTGGCGGCGATTGTCTCGCTGGCGGCGATCCTGTTCGTACAGGCCACGCCCGGCGCCGACACCACCGAGCAGGCCGGTGACGGCCCCGTGGCCCAGGCGCTGAACCTGCCGCGAAACCTCTACGTGCTGATCATTGTGTTAAGCATGATCGGGTTCCATATCGGCGCCTTCAACAGCCTGGTGCCGATCGTGTTTCAAAAGCTAAACGAGTGGAACGCCACCCTGTTCGGCGTGGCCAGCGGCCTGGCGGGCCTGGGTGCCTTCAGTGCGGCGGTGCTGCCACGTATCAAGCTCAACAGCTACAGCGCCATCCTCCTGGTGCTGCTGGCCGACGTGGCAATCGTGTATTTCCAGAACCTCTACGTGATGATGGTGGCCGCGTTCCTGCTGGGCTTTTGCATCAACAGCCTGCGCATCCAATTGCGCAAGAACCTGATCGAGTCGGCGCCCAACGCTCGGGTGGCCGACGTGATCGCTGCAAAGAGTTCGCTCTACTACCTACTGGTCAGCGGTTCGGCGCCCATGATCCTGACGTTTTTCACCACCGCAGGATTCCTCGGGCTGGAAGGTGCGCGCCTGTTGATGATCGTCTCCGCCGGCCTGTTGGCCGCCGCCGTGCTGGCGTGGAACCTCACGCCGGCGGTCCCGGCCACCGCGACCCTTGAATAAGGAATGCCTCAATTGCAAACCGTACTGATCGTCGACCCGTTTTCCACCGGCAAACTCTACGCCCCGTTGTTCAAGGCCCAGGGCGTGAAGTGCATCGCGGTGATATCCACCAACACCTTGCCCAGGCACTTCACCGATGACCTGATCCGGGAAGATTTCGAAGAGGTCTACCACTGGGAAGAGAGCCTGCTGGAAACCCTCGAGAAGCTGTCATTGAGCGCGGTGATCGCAGGCTGCGAGACCGCGATCTATCTCACCGATTACCTCACCGAAGTGCTGCGTATTGCGGGCAACAGCCGCATCACCAGCGACCTGCGGCGCAACAAGTTTTCCATGCAGCAAGCGCTCAAGAAACATGGATTGGCGAACATTGCGTCGCAACTGTTGAGTTCGCAAACCCGCATCCGGGAAGTCGTCGACTCGTTGGACGAAGCGGCCACCTACGTGGTCAAGCCACTGAATTCGGCCGCCACCGAAGGCGTGGTATTCGCCCAGGGCAAGCACGAAGTGCAAACCGCCCTGAACAATGCGGCCTGGCGGCAGAAAAACGACCTTGGGGAGTTCAACCTCGGGTTTATCGTGCAGCCATTCGTGGCGGGGCCGGAGTACGTGGTGGACATGGTCGCCTTTGATGGCGAGTACACCATCGCCACGGTGTGCAAATACACCAAGATCCACAGAAACGGCAGCAAGTTTGTCTATGAAAGCCTGGACACCCTCGACCCCCAGGCACAAGAGCTGCAACCCTTGATCGACTACGCGCGCCAGGCAGCGGCGGCCCTGAGCATCGAGATCGGGCCGATTCATATGGAAATCATCTGGTCCGATGCGGGCCCGGTGATGATTGAAGCGGGCGGCCGTTTGCATGGCGGTATCGCCCCGCTGCTGTTTCAACAGGTGTACCAGCCGGACCTGTTATCGCTGGCCATCGACAGCTACCTCGGCAGGCCTCGCCCGCCGGCCGGAGTTGCACGTGAGATCAGCCATGGTCGTATCGGCTTTTTCTGTTCCGACGAGCGCCGCACCTTTACCGCGCCTTCACCTCAGGCACTGCAGAGCGCAATGCTGGATGAAGCCTATTGCGGCCATCGCTTCTTCCTCAGCCCGGGCGACACCACGCCGGTCACGATCGACTTCGCCACCTGCCCAGGGCTGTTCTGGTTGCAGCACCCCAGCCTGCAACAGCTCGACGCCAGCACCGAACTGCTGCGCAACAAGCTATGGAGCTAAGGGCATGAAAAGTCGTTTGATCATTCAACAGTCAGCCCTTGACCTGGGCCTCAATAATGCGTGCGCCGCCGTTGTCGAAAACATCCGGGTGTCTGACGACCAGAGTTTCGTCAGTCTCTTGCAGAGCAACCTGAATCATGTGGCCTCGCACCTCAACGAACTGGACGCCAATCCCGTTTACGAAGGGTTTGCCCGCCAGCTTGAAAAGCTCGGCTACACCAACACGGTCAGCGCCAACGAAAAACTGCTGCGGCGCTTCATCGCCAACGGTGTGCGCCCGATCAATAACGTCGTCGATGCCTATAACGCCGTGGCGATCCGACACGGCGTCAGCATCGGCGTACACAGCTATCATCAGCGGGACGATATCCACGTCATGCGCTCGCCGGAACCGAGGGCCTTCCGCCCGTTGTTTGCCAAGAAGGACGTCATGATCCCCGCGGGCGACATCGTCTATACCTGCGGCGACGTGCCTTTGGCGAGCATCGGCAAAGTCGACGCCGATGCCCATGACTTCAGACTGACGAACGCATCGTCCAGCCTGCTGGTGGTGGTCCTGGGGCATGACGACACCACGTTGGCATTCAACCGGACGGTCATCGCAGAATTCGTGGACACCCTGCGCCAGACAATGCCGGCCCTGAATCACTACTTTCTCGAAACCTTCCACGACCACGCGCCGGCCTGATCGGGCACCAGCCGCTGCCGTCCCGGACGGCAGCGGCTAGCGCCAGGCCTTGAGCACCGGATTGACCACCACCTCATTCACGTGCTCGATCTTGAGCAGGTTTTCCTTCAACACCATCAACTCTTCAAAATGGCGGTAGCGCACGTCGAGCATCATGTCCACGTCGCCAAACAATGAATAGGCCTGCACCACCTCGCGATACTGGTGGATTTTCGGAAACACCAGGTGGCAGGTGCTCCCGTTGAGCTTGAGCATCAAAAATGCCGATTGCCGGGCCTCATCACCCTCAGCGACGCTGATGGTAAAGCCGAGGATAATGCCCTTTTCGATCAGTTTTTGAACCCGCGACTCCACGGCGGTTCGAGATTTGTGAACCTGGCGCGCCAGTTCGGCCAGGCTGACGCGGGAGTCATCCTTCAAGGCAGCAATTATCAGTTCATCGACCTTGTCCACTCTGCCACCCCCACACCGTTCCTTTCGATAACACACTCTCATTGCCGCTCACACATCGCTGGCACCTTCAGGTCGCAGACTTTACGCCAGCAGCGGGCTTGATACCCAATCGACTGACCCAAACCGCCGCCAGAATCACCAGGCCGCCCAGGGCCAGCCTTCCCAGCGGTTCATGCTGGTTCCAGATCAGCAGGTTCAGCAGCAGCCCCACCGGCACATGCAGGTTATTCATCACCGCCAGGGTGCCACCATTGACCAGGCACGCCCCCTTGTTCCACCAGTACATGCCCAGCGCGGTACTGATCAACCCCAGAAACACCAGCACACCCCATTGCAGCGGCGCCTGGGGCAGAAAGTCTGCTTTGCCGAACAGCAGGAACGCGGGCAGCACCACCAGCAAGGCACCCAGGTAGAAATAACCGAAGCGTCGGTAGTGCGGCTGATCGCTCGGATAGCGTGCCACCAGATGCTTGTACATGACTTGCCCGGCGGCGTAGGTGAAATTGGCCAGTTGCAGCAGCAGGAAGCCCATCAGGAAGTTCGGCGTGATCTGGTCGAAGCGAATCACCGCCGCGCCCGCCACCGCCACCAGTGCGGCAACCAGTGCCCAGGGATTGAACCGCCGGTTGAGCGCGTCTTCGATCAGGGTCACGTGCAACGGTGTGAGGATCGTGAACAGCAACACCTCCGGCACCGTCAGTACGCGAAAGCTCAAATACAAGCACACGTAGGTCACGCCGAACTGCAGCGCACCGATGACCAGCATGCCGCGCATGAAGGCCGGTGCCACCGAGCGCCAGCGGGTCAGTGGGATGAAGATCAACCCGGCCAGTACCACGCGCACCAGCACTGCGAAGTAGCTGTCGACGTGACCGGCGAGGTATTCGCCGATCAAGCTGAAGGAAAATGCCTGAATCAGGGTGACAATCAGTAGATAGCCCATGTGCGCCTCGTTTCGAATGGGCGCGACATTAAAGCTTTTCGATGCTTGAAGAAACTCGAGGCAAAAAAAACCCGACCTCGCTGAAGCGGCAGTCGGGCAGGAGCACTCAGGAGCAAACAGTGCAAAGGGAGGTTCGGTACGCGTACTTGAACGGATTGCTTGGGGCTAGATAAACACCGGGGGATTATCTGGCGATTAAAGGATCACGCCACCTGCACGAGCAGGGCGTTGGCGGACAGGGCCATGTAGGCTCTATCGGAAAATGCTGTGAGTCGATGCAGAAAAGATTAACCGTGGCCGCTTCGATTAAAAAGCGCAAAAAACTGCTATAACCCATCTATAAATTTGTTTATAAGCGGAGTCTGCCCGTCGCTGTGCTCCGCGCTTGCTTTATTTCGGCGCACACGCCAGGGCGATTCGCATCTTGATGATCGCGCGGTTGAACTTGACCGTGGTGTGGGTGCTTTTGCCTGCGGGCACGCTGACGGTGCGACGACGCGGCGCTTCCGGGCCATTGGTAAAGATTACAGAACACAGGGCATCCTGGGTGCCGTAGTTATTGAGCTGAATCGAGCTGATATCGCCGTCCACATCGGACGCGGTGTAGTCGATGCTTACGCCGTCGATCTTTTTAGTCACGTCGATCGGGTAGGCAAACGCGCTCATCGGCAGCAACGCCAGCAACACACAACAGAATTTTCTCATTCGGCAGTCTCCAATAAGGACCGCCAGCTTAGGACAAGAGGAGCTCATCTTGAAAGCGCCCCGCGTGACCCTTGATCAATGGCGCACATTGCAGGCCGTGGTCGACCATGGCGGCTTCGCCCAGGCGGCCGAAGCGCTGCACCGTTCGCAGTCCTCGGTGAGCTACACCGTGGCGCGCATGCAGGACCAGCTCGGCGTGCCGCTGCTGCGCATCGACGGGCGCAAGGCGGTACTCACCGATGCGGGTGAAGTGCTGCTGCGCCGCTCCCGGCAACTGGTGAAGAATGCCAGCCAACTGGAAGATCTTGCCCACCATATGGAACAAGGCTGGGAGGCCGAAGTGCGGCTGGTCGTGGATGCGGCCTATCCCAACGCGCGCCTGGTACGCGCCCTGACCGCCTTCATGCCGCAGAGCCGAGGCTGCCGGGTGCGCTTGCGTGAGGAGGTATTGTCCGGCGTCGAAGAGCTTTTGATAGAAGGCGTGGCTGACCTGGCGATCTGCGGCTTCAGCATTCCCGGTTACCTGGGCACCGAAATGAGCGATGTGGAATTCGTCGCCGTGGCCCATCCCGAGCACGGGTTGCACCGCATGCACCGCGAGTTGAGCTTCCAGGACCTGGAAAGCCATATGCAGGTGGTCATCCGCGACTCCGGTCGCCAGCAACCGCGGGATGTGGGTTGGCTCGGCGCCGAACAGCGCTGGACCGTCGGCAGCCTGGCCACCGCCGCCGCGTTCGTAGGCAGCGGCCTGGGGTTTGCGTGGTTGCCCCGGCACATGATCGAGCGCGAACTCGCCGAAGGCCTGCTCAAGCAACTGCCGTTGGAACAGGGCGTCAGCCGCCATCCCACATTCTATTTGTATTCGAACAAGGACAAACCCCTGGGGCCTGCGACGCAGATTCTCGTGGAACTGCTACGCACCTTTGATACCGCTCCGCTGGACGCGCCCTTCGCGGCCCTCGGCAAGCCTGAAACGCAGTGAACCCATGGCCTGCGTTCAACCGCGCAAGCTCGACGCGATTGTGCGCTGTGGCAACAGGAACAACGTTCCAGAATCACCTGTCCAACCCGGGTCATCAACGCCCACCACGACGACTCACCCGTGGCCCGGAAAGAAATCTATGTAAAACTGCTGCCCAACGCGCGACCGGTGGTGATTGAAGATTCCCGCCACGCCCTTGGATCAAACTCGACACCATTACCCAGGATCACTGACCCATGCTGAAAAAAATTGCCTTCCTTGCCGGTTCCGTTCTGTTCGCTGCCAACCTGATGGCGGCCGAACCGGCCAAAGCGCCCCACGTACTGATTTCCACCACCAATGGCGACATTGAAATCGAACTCGACCCGGTCAAGGCGCCGATCAGCACCAAGAATTTCCTCGCCTATGTCGACAAAGGCTTCTACACCAACACGATTTTTCACCGTGTGATCCCGGGTTTCATGGTCCAGGGCGGCGGGTTTACCCAGCAGATGTCGCAAAAGCCGACCGAAGCACCGATCAAGAACGAAGCCAGCAACGGCCTGCATAATGTGCGCGGCACCTTGTCCATGGCCCGCACCAATGACCCGAACTCGGCCACCAGCCAATTCTTCATCAACGTGGCCGATAATGCCTTCCTCGACCCGGGCCGCGATGCCGGTTACGCGGTATTTGCCAAGGTGGTCAAGGGCATGGACGTGGTGGATGTCATCGTCAATTCGCAGACCACCACCAAGCAAGGCATGCAGAACGTGCCAATCGATCCTGTCCTGATCAAGTCGGCCAAGCGCATCGACTGAGGTCTGCAGGAACTTCCGCACGTTGCCCACAAGGCGACGTGCGCATTTGAAAGGAGAGCCCGCACGGCGGGCGTCAAGCCTAATGCTCTATCGTCGTTTTGAACAACTGATCGACATCTTCCGCGATGCTCCCAGCGCGGCCCCGCCCGATAAAGTCCTGCCCTTCTACCTCTACTACCTGCGCCAGGTGTGGCCGTGTTTTGCCGCGCTGTTGGTGGTGGGCCTGGTCGGTGCGCTGATCGAGGTCGCGCTGTTCAGCTACCTGAGCCGCATCATCGACCTGGCCCAGGGCACGCCGCCCGCGAATTTCTTCCAGGTGCACAGCACCGAGCTGATCTGGATGGCCGTGGTCGCCCTGCTGCTGCGACCGATTTTCAACAGCCTGCATGACTTGCTCGTGCACCAGACCATCAACCCCGGCATGACCAGCCTGATCCGCTGGCAGAACCACAGCTACGTGCTCAAGCAGAGCCTGAATTTCTTCCAGAATGATTTCGCCGGACGCATTGCCCAGCGCATCATGCAAACCGGCAACTCGTTGCGTGACTCTGCGGTGGCAACGGCCGAAGCCATCTGGCACGTGTCGATCTATGCCATCACCTCGCTGGTGTTGTTTGCCGAGGCCGACTGGCGACTGATGATTCCGTTGATCATCTGGATCGTCTGCTACTGCCTGGCATTGCGTTACTTCGTGCCGCGGGTCAAGGAGCGTTCGGTGATCTCTTCCGAAGCACGCTCCAAACTCATGGGGCGCATCGTCGACGGCTACACCAACATCACCACCTTGAAGCTGTTTGCCCATACGCAGAATGAGCAGGAATACGCCAAGGAAGCGATTGTCGAGCAAACCGAAAAAACCCAACTGGCGGCGCGCGTGCTCACCAGCATGGACGCGGTCATCACCGTCCTGAACGGCCTGCTGATCGTCACCACCACAGGCCTGGCCCTGTGGCTGTGGACGCAGTCGCTGATTTCCGTCGGCGCCATTGCCCTGGCCACCGGCCTGGTGATTCGCATCGTCAATATGTCCGGCTGGATCATGTGGGTGGTCAACGGCATTTTCGAAAACATCGGCATCGTGCAGGATGGCCTCAAGACCATCGCCCAGCCGCTTGCGGTGGTCGACCGCGCCGACGCCCCGCGCCTGGAAGTGCCCCACGGCCTGGTGCGCTTCGAGCAGGTGGATTTCCACTACGGCAAGCAGAGCGGGATCATTGGCGGCCTGAACCTTGAGATCAGGGCCGGGGAGAAGATCGGCCTGATCGGCCCGTCCGGCGCGGGCAAGTCGACCCTGGTCAACCTGCTGCTGCGCCTCTACGACCTGCAGGGCGGCCGCATCCTGATCGACGGCCAGGACATCGCCGAAGTCGCCCAGGAAAGCCTGCGCGCGCAGATCGGCATGATCACCCAGGACACCTCGCTGCTGCACCGCTCGATCCGCGACAACTTGCTGTACGGCAAGCCGCAGGCCACCGACGAAGAACTCTGGGCCGCCGTGCACAAGGCGCGCGCCGACGAGTTCATCCCGCTGCTGTCGGATTCCGAAGGCCGTACCGGGTTGGATGCCCATGTGGGCGAGCGTGGGGTGAAGCTCTCCGGCGGCCAGCGTCAACGGATCGCCATCGCCCGCGTGCTGCTCAAGGATGCACCGATCCTGATCATGGACGAAGCCACCTCGGCACTGGACTCCGAAGTGGAAGCCGCGATCCAGGAAAGCCTGGAAACCCTGATGCAGGGCAAGACCGTGATTGCGATCGCGCACCGACTCTCGACCATCGCGCGGATGGACCGACTGGTCGTACTGGAAAAAGGCCGGATCGCCGAAAGCGGCAGCCACGCCCAATTGCTGGCCCATGGCGGGCTGTATGCGCGGTTGTGGCAGCACCAGACGGGTGGGTTCGTTGGCATCGATTGAAGGCATCGAGACCGGCAGACTCTAAGTTAGTGCAGCCTGATCATTCCCACGCTCCGCGTGGGAACGATCTTACGGGCAGGCCCGCCGATAAGGCAGGGCGGAACTTTTGACGTGTTGATCAGCCTTGATGAGCCTGCATGTATTGGCGCAAGAGCTGGTTAATGCGGGTCTGGTAGCCAGTGCCTTGACCTTTGAACCACTCTAAAACATCCGCATCAAGTCGAATGGTGACCGCCTGCTTCACAGGAACACGCAGTTCAGCACGTCGAAAAAACTCAGCATCCAGTTCAGGAATTTCACTGGTATCAATATCTTTGTCGCTCATCTTGGCCAGGCGCTCCCAATCAGTTTTCGATGTTTGCGTCATAATATTTGGCCTCCTTCTTGGTTGCTTTTCGGGCGGAAATGATACGGATCACATCACCACACCGCTCGGTGTATACGACAACACCAATCAATAATTTGATCCAGCCAATACTGATCCAACGCTCTTCGTCATAATCCGCTCGATCATCGCGCAAGGCCAGCATTGGATGTCTAAAGATATCCGGAACGTCGTTGAAATCGATGCCGTGCTTAGCAATGTTGGCCTTGTTTTTTGAATCATCCCACTCAAAATGCATGGCACGTCCTGTATGTACTTTTGTACATACAGAATAGCGATTTCGGCTTCTTTGACCAGTTCTGCCAGACCGGTGGCTCAAGCCTGCCGATAAGGCAGCGCCGACCTCGCCTCTTCGGCATACGCCAGAATGCCCACTCGCTCGCGCTCGAGGAAATCCTCCACGGCGTTTTTCAGTCCCGGATGGCGCAGGTAATGCCACGAGCGGGTAATCACCGGCTCAAAGCCACGAATCAATTTATGCTCGCCCTGAGCGCCGGCATCGAAGCGTTGCAGGCCGTGGGCGATGGCGTAGTCCATGCCCTGGTAGAAACAGGTCTCGAAATGCAGCCGGTCGAACTCTGCCAGGCAGCCCCAATAGCGGCCGTAGAAGCTGTCACCGCCGATCAGGCTGAACGCCATGGCCACCGGGCGTGAGCCCTGTTTGGCCAGGACCACGCGAATCGCCTCGGGCATGCGCTCGGCCAGCAGGCTGAAAAACGCCCGGGTCAGGTAGGGCGACTGGCGGCGTACCGCGTAGGTGTTGGCGTAACAGGCGTAGACAAAATCCCACTGGGCTTCGCTCAGTTCATGGCCCTGCAACCACTCGAACTCGATACCCTGCCCCGCCACCTGTTCGCGCTCTTTGCGCATCTGTTTGCGCTTGCGTGAACTCAGGGCGTCGAGAAAATCCTGGAAGTCGCGGTAGCCACGGTTCTGCCAGTGGAACTGGCAGCCCAGGCGCTGCAACCAGCCGGGTTGCCGGGCCAGTGCGTCATCGGCCAGCGCGTCGGTGAAATTGACATGGGCACTGGATAGCCCCTCGATTTCCAGGTAACCGGGCAGGCTGTTCAACAGTTCGAAGCCGTCCTCGGCATTGGCTGCAAGCAAACGCGGGCCGCTGACCGGACTGAACGGCACGGCCGTCAGCAGCTTGGGGTAGTAATCGATGCCGGCGCGTGCGCAGGCGTCGGCCCACCCGTGATCGAACACGTACTCGCCATAGGAATGCCACTTGCGATAACCGGGCAATGCCGCCACCAGCCGCTCGCCCTCCCAATGCAGCAAATGCTCCGGTTGCCAGCCCGAATGGCCCCCCAGGCTGCCACTGTCTTCCAGCGCGCTCAGGAACGCATGCCGCACGAATGGCTGGGCCTGCGGCGCCAGGGCATCCCAGGCCTGCGGGGTGATGTCGGACAGGCTGTCCAGGCGTTGCAGCGGCATCGGCATCTTCTCTGTGTCTTGGGCGTGAAAGCCTGGCGAGTATCGCCTATCACAGCCGAGTGCACACCCGGAAAAAACCCAGGACACAACTCCAAATCAATAGTTCCGTGGGCAAACCAATTGTCATGGAGATGAAATCACTTAGCCACTACTCCGTCATAAACCGTCGCGATACTGACGCCTGTTTTTAGAGCACCCGGGTTTGCCAGGTGGCCTTTTTTCCGTCCGTCATCGGTCGGTTGTGTCCTGGAGGGTTTGTTACCCCTCCTCACTTTCGGAGATTGATATGCGTCTTGCTTCCACTAAAACTGCGGCGGTCCTGTGCGGCGGCCTGTTACTGGCCCTGAGCGTTCCGGCCAGCGCTGCAGTCGACGCTAAGTTGCTCGACATGCTCAAGGCCAACGGCCAGATCACTGCTTCGCAGTACACCGAATTGCAGAACGAGTTGGCCAAGGACCAGAAAGAACAGCAGATCGCACGCCAGGCCCAACAGGAAACCAACGAACAGATCGCCGCCACCGCGAAAAAGACCAACGAGCTGAGCAGCTTCGACCAGAAGCTGGCCTGGGCCGCCAAGACTCAGTTCAAGGGCGATGTGCGCTTTCGCCAGGAAACCATCAAGATCGATGGCGAGCCCAACAACGGTGGGCGTGACAAGGACCGTCAACGTATCCGCGCGCGCCTGGGTGCCTACACCGAGATCAACCCGCAGGTGGACACCGGTATCCGTATCGCCACGGGCGGCGGCGACGATGCGCGTTCCACCAACCAGGACCAGGATGGTTACTTCGATAAGAAATCGATCTGGCTGGACCTCGGCTACATCGACTACCACCCGGACCAGATCAAGAACCTGCACGTGATCGGCGGCAAGATGATGCAACCGTGGGTGAGCATGGGCGATGTGATCTGGGACAGCGATATCAACCCCGAAGGCCTGGCCGTCACCTACAAATACCCGCTTGGCGGCAGCGCCGAGCTGTTCGGCAGCCTGGGCAACTACAACCTCAAGGACAACGTCGACGGCGACGGCGTGCAATTTCGCCACGACCTGCGCCTGACATCCGGCCAGTTGGGCACGCGTTTCTCGCTGACCGACAACCTGAAAATGACCCTGGGCGGCAGTGTCTACGCCTACCAGAACGACAAGGACAGCCGCTGCACGACCACCACCACGCCTTGCGCACTGGCGGTCAACGGCAACTCGGCCAATAACGAATTCCGCTTGTATGAAGGCTTTGCCCAAGCCGACATCGGCGGCCTGGCAGTGCCGTTGGCCTTCTACGGCCAATACGTGAAAAACAACGATGCCGTGACCGATCAGGACACCGCCTGGTTGGTGGGTGCCAAGTCCAAGGTGTTCGGTTTCAACCTCGACTACAACTACCGCGATACGCAACGTGACGCAGTGGTAGGCGCCTTCACCGATTCGGACTTCGCCAACGGCACCACCGGTTCGCGCGGTCACAAGATGAAGGTCAGCTACGACATCGACAAGAACTTCGCCCTGGGCGCCACGTACTTCCTGACCAAGGCTGACTACGCCAGCCGGACTCAGCGTGATGCCAACACCAACACCCTGCAGCTGGATGCTGAAGCCAAGTTCTAACCTCACCCTGTAGGAGCGAGCATGCTCGCGAAGAACGAACAGGCAGCGCGTTTATCCAGGATACCCGCGTTATCGTTGACGTTTTTCGCGAGCGAGCTCGCTCCTACACATCTTTACGCCGCTCGGCCGCGAGCCGCTCGGCCAGCGCATCCGCATCCTTCACCGGCTCGTCCGGCATGATCCGCAACGTCGCCTGCATCAGGCGCATCTGACGGATAAAGCGCCGGCAGTTCGGACAGAACATGAAGTGATGACGCACCAGCAGACGCTCACGAAAGGTCAATTGCCCATCGAGGTAGTCACTGGAACGCGCCACTTGCTCCTTACACGTCAACATTCGCCCGTTTCCTCAAAATGCTCCACTGTGGCAAAGACTTTAAGCCGTGCCCGATGCAGCAGCACACGCACATTGGAGAGTGAGAGCGTCAGAAGATTACAGATTTGCTCCAGCTCCAGGCCCTGGCGTTCACGCAGCACCAGCACGCTGCTTTGCAATTCGGACAGGCTCAGCAGGGTGTGCTCCAGGCAGTTGCGCAATTCCTCTTCGGTGAGCAAGGCTTCCGGCGTGTCCTGGTGCCAGGCATACGGCGCTACGGCCCAGTGCCCATCGTCAGGCGTAAAGCGTTCATCACCGATGGTTCCATGGGGAGATGGCAGATCGTCAAGCAACACCTCCCGACGATTTTGCTTGTAGCGGCCCTTGGCGGCGTTCGCGGTGATCGTCAGCAGCCAGGTCTTCAGGCTGGAACGCCCTTCGAACCTGGCGAGGTTGCGGACCACTGACAGCCAGGCATCCTGCACCACCTCATCGGCATGCCGCTGGCCGACGATGGCATAGGCCACCGCCCGCATCGCACTCTGGTACGTGGTGACCAACTCCTTGTAGGCCCGCTGCTCACCCTTGAGCAGGCGTTCAAGCAGATGCGTGTCGTCCGCTGCTGCCATTCAACACCTCACTGTAAACGCGCAGACCCGCTCCGCCATCAGCGTTTGCGCAGGATCACGCTGCCGATGGAGTAGCCCGCCCCGAACGAGCTGAGCACGGCCACGGCGCCTTTGGGCAAGTCGTCCTGATACGTGTGGAACGCAATCACCGAGCCTGCCGAACTGGTATTGGCGTAGGTGTCGAGGATCACCGGCGCCTCTTCCACCGAGGCCTCGCGGCCCAGCAGTTTCTTCACGATCAGGTGGTTCATGCTCAGGTTGGCCTGGTGCAGCCAGAAGCGCTTCACATCGGTGACGCCCAGCTGGTTTTCCGCCAGGTGCGCGCCAATCAACTCGGCCACCATCGGGCAGACATCGCGGAACACTTTGCGGCCTTCCTGCACGAACAATTTGTCCGGCGCGCCGACGCCCTCTTCCGCGGTGCGGTTGAGAAAGCCGAAGTTGTTGCGGATGTTGTTGGAGAACTTGGTCAGCAGCTTGGTGCTCACCACGTCGAACTGGTGCTCGGAGGTCGCCAGGTCGGCCCGCTCGAGGATCACCGCCGTGGCGGCATCGCCAAAGATGAAGTGGCTGTCGCGGTCACGGAAATTCAGGTGACCGGTGCAGACTTCCGGGTTGACCATCAGGATCGCCCGGGCCTGGCCCAGCTGGATGCTGTTGGCGGCATTCTGGATCCCGAAGGTGGCCGAGGAACACGCCACGTTCATATCAAAACCGAAGCCCTCAATACCCAGGGCTTCCTGCACCTCGATGGCGATGGCCGGGTAGGCACGCTGCAGGTTGGAACAGGCGACGATCACGCCATCGATATCGGCGGCAGTCTTGCCGGCGCGTTGCAGGGCCTGCTCGGCAGCGCCGACGGCCATCTGGCAGAGCACCGACCATTCGTCGTTGCTGCGCTCGGGCAAGCGTGGGGCCATGCGCCGAGGGTCAAGGATGCCGTCCTTGTCCATCACGAAGCGGCTCTTGATGCCCGAGGCCTTTTCAATGAACGCCGCACTGGACTCAGTCAACGCCTGCACGTCGCCGCGCTCGATGGCCGCAGCGTTTTCGCTGTTGAACTGCTGCACATAGGTATTGAAAGACTGCACCAGCTCTTCGTTGGAGATGCTGTTGGCCGGGGTGTACAGGCCAGTGCCGCTGATGACGACGTTATGCACGGTCGTTCCTCTAAATCTGTCAGGCAGAAGATATTGGTACCGTCGTACCAAACTGTAGGTCGTTTGATTCCGTCCAGCGGGCATCAAACTGGCAACGCTTTATTCCATCGCGTCGCTGCTACGACGATCCCGGCATTTATGGGCGCGAAGTTTGCCACAAACACCGGGGTTTGGCGCCACTTCCCGGACAGACACCGTTAAATGTGGGAAGAGGCTTGCTCCCGATGGAGGTGTATCAGTCAAGGCATCAGTGGCTGACACTCAGTCATCGGGGGCAAGCCCCCTCCCACAGTGGGACCGTGTTACCAGTTGCTTGCTGCGGTACTGGATTCAAATCCTTGTCGGAAATGTCCTAGATAGTCCGGCTGCACACAGCTCACAATGAATGTGGGAGGGGGCTTGCTCCCGATGGTGGTGTATCAGCCAAGGCATCAGTGGCTGACACTCAGTCATCGGGGGCAAGCCCCCTCCCACAGTGGGACCGTGTTACCAGTTGCTTGCTGCGGTACTGGATTCAAATCCTTGTCGGAAATTTCCTCGATAGTCCGGCTGCACACAGCTCACAATGTGGGAGGGGGCTTGCCCCCGATGGCGGTTTATCAGTCAAGACATCAGTGGCTGACACTCAGTCATCGGGGGCAAGCCCCCTCCCACAGTTGACCCCTGCTCACTTGGGCATCCGGGAAGACCTCAAGGCTCTACCTGGCTCCATTGCTTGCTCAATCGCTTGTCGGATATGGGCACCTTGGTCCCCAACTGTTGGCCGAACAACGACACCCGGTATTCCTCCAACCACCAGCGATAAAGCTCCAGTTGCGGATCGCGCTTGCCTTCCTGGGTGTGTTTGTTCAGGCGGTTCTGGTACTGGGCCCACAGGCCGCTCAGTTCGGTGCTCCACACACGGTCCTTCTGCACCTGGCTCGGCAGTTTTTCCAGGCGCAGCTCGATGGCCTTGAGGTAACGCGGCAGCTCCTTGAACCACTGCGCCGGGGTCTCGCGCACAAACCCTGGGTACACCAGATGACTCAGTTGCTGCTTGATATCGTTCAACGCCACCGCCTGGGCCAGGTCGATCTTGCCCTTGAAGCGTTTTTGCAGGCCATGCCAGAGTTTCAACACGTCAAGGGTCAGGCGCGCCAGACGCTCGGCGTGTTCGGTCCAGCCGCCACGCTTGCGCTCGGCCAGCGCGGCCAGCCCGGCACCATCGCGCGGCAGATTGGCTTCGCCTTCCAGTACGCAGGTGTCGAGACTGGCGAGCAGGATATCTTCCACCAGTGCATCGATGCGCCCCAGTTCGCGATACATCAGGCCCAATTCGGTCAGCCCCGGCAATTTGCCGCGCAGGAATTTCGCCGGTTCCGCCAGTTGCTGCATCAACAGGCGCTGCAAGGCACGGCGGTGCTGGAATTCGGCCTCGGCGGCCGTGGAGAAACGCCCTTCCTTGACCGTGCCGTTTTCTTCCACCAGCGCCGGGTATACCGTCATCGACAGGCCGGCGATGTTCTGCTGGGTCTTCTCAGCGACCGCCGCAAACACCTTGGCCTCCACCGGCTGCTGGCTTTTCGCAGTTTGCGGAACCGCCAGTGCCGCCTGGCTGGCCTCGGCGAAACGCGCCGTCAGCTCTGCCAAGTCACGGCCTTCGCCGAGGAACTTGCCTTGGCCGTCAACCACTTCCAGGTTCATCTTCAGGTGGTTTTCCACCTGCTGCGCCGCCTCGGCCCAGGCTTCGTCGCTGACCCGCGCACCGGTCATGCGCAGCAATTCACGGCCCAGCGCCTGGGGCAGCGAGCCCTGGCCAAACTCGATGCGCTGCAGCGCCGCCTTGACGAAATCCGGCACCGGCACGAAGTTCTTGCGCAGTGCTTTGGGCAAGTTGCGCACCAGAGCGATGCACTTGGCTTCGATTACCCCCGGCACCAGCCATTCCAGACGCTCGGCCGGCAATGCCGGCAGCAATGGCGCCGGCACGCGCAGGGTGACGCCGTCACGCGGGTGGTTGGGCTCGAAGTGGTAACTCAAGGCCAGGGCCAGGTCGCCCAGGTGCAAGGTGTCGGGGTAATGCGCGGCGGTGACTTCACTGGCTTCGCGGGCCAGCACGTCTTCCTCGCGCATGATCAGCAGTTGGGGGTCTTTCTGGCTGTTGACCTTGTACCAGCTGTCGAAGGTCGCCGTCTGGTGGATCTCTGCCGGCAGGCGCGCATCGTAGAAGGCGTAGAGGGTTTCTTCGTCGGCCAGGATGTCGCGTCGGCGCGCCTTGGCTTCCAGTTCGTCGAGCTGCTCCAGCAGTTGCTGGTTGGCCGCAAGGCACTTGGCTCGCGACTGGATTTCCCCACGCACCAGGCCTTCGCGGATAAACAGCTCGCGCGACACCACCGGATCGATCGGCCCGTAATGCACCGGCCGGCGTCCGACCACGATCAGCCCGAACAAGGTGATCTGTTCAAACGCCACCACCTGGCCGCGCTTTTTCTCCCAATGCGGCTCGAAATGGTTTTTCTTGATCAAGTGCCCGGCCAGCGGTTCGATCCAGTCGGCGTCGATCTTGGCCACCATGCGCGCATACAGCTTGGTGGTTTCCACCAGTTCGGCGGTCATCAGCCACTGCGGACGTTTCTTGCCGATGCCCGAAGAAGGGTGAATCCAGAAGCGCCGCTGACGTGCGCCCAGGTAGTCGCCGTCCTCGGTCTTCTGGCCGATCTGGCTGAGCAAGCCGGACAGCACCGCCTTGTGCAATTTCGGGAAATCGGCCGGTTCCTTGTTGATCGTCAACTGCATGTCGCGGCAGATCAAACTCAACTGGCGATGGGAGTCGCGCCATTCGCGCAGGCGCAGGTAGTTGAGGAAGTTCTTTCGACACCAGTTGCGCAGCGGGCTGGCGGTCAGTGCCTGGCGCTGTTCTTCAAAGCCGCGCCACAGATTGACCAGCCCGGCGAAGTCCGAATCCGCGTCTTTCCACTGCGCATGGGCCTGGTCGGCGGCCTGCTGGCGCTCCGGCGGACGCTCGCGCGGGTCCTGGATCGACATGGCGCTGGCGACGATCAGCACTTCCTGCAAGCTGCCCAGCTTGGCGGCTTCGAGCAGCATTCGGCCCATGCGCGGGTCCACCGGCAGGCGCGCCAGCTGGCGGCCCAACGGCGTGAGCTGGCTGTTGCGGTCCACCGCCGACAGCTCCTGAAGCAGGTTGAAACCGTCGCTGATGGCCTTGCCATCCGGCGGTTCGATAAACGGGAAGTCGGTGATTTCGCCCAGGCGCAGGTGCAGCATCTGCAGGATCACAGCGGCGAGGTTGGTGCGCAGGATTTCCGGGTCGGTAAATTCCGGGCGCCCGATAAAGTCTTCTTCGCTGTACAACCGGATGCAGATGCCCGGCTCGACCCGGCCGCAACGGCCTTTACGCTGGTTGGCACTGGCCTGGGAGATCGCCTCGATCGGCAGGCGCTGCACCTTGGCGCGGTAGCTGTAGCGGCTGATGCGCGCGGTGCCGCTATCGATCACATAACGAATGCCCGGCACGGTCAACGAGGTTTCCGCGACGTTGGTCGCCAGGACCACGCGGCGGCCCGGATGGGATTGGAAAATACGCTGTTGCTCGGCCGGTGACAGACGCGCATACAGCGGCAGGATCTCAGTGTGCTTGAGCTGGGCCTTGCGCAGCATCTCGGCGGCGTCGCGAATCTCGCGTTCGCCGGGCAGGAACACCAGCACATCGCCAGGGCTGCGCCGTTCGCTGCGTTCATAGGCGGCGATTTCATCGAGGGTGGCGAGGATCGCCTGGTCGACGGTGAGGTCGTCCTCGACGCGGTTGCCCTCCTCGTCCTGTTCCAGGGTCAGCGGGCGGTACCAGGTGTCGACCGGGAACGTGCGGCCCGAGACCTCGACAATCGGCGCATCGTCGAAGTGCTTGGAGAATCGTTCAAGGTCGATGGTGGCCGAGGTGATGATGACTTTCAGGTCGGGTCGGCGCGGCAACAGCGTCTTGAGGTAACCGAGCAGGAAGTCGATGTTCAGGCTGCGCTCGTGGGCTTCGTCGACGATGATCGTGTCATAGCGCTCCAGATAGCGATCGTTCTGGGTTTCCGCCAGCAGAATACCGTCGGTCATCAGCTTGATCAGCGTATTGGAGTCGCTCTGGTCCTCGAAGCGCACCTGATAGCCGACCAACGCGCCGAGCGGCGTGGCCAGTTCTTCGGCGACACGGCTGGCAACGCTGCGCGCGGCGATCCGGCGTGGCTGGGTATGGCCGATCAGGCCGTATTGACCACGGCCGATTTCCAGGCAGATCTTCGGCAACTGGGTGGTTTTACCCGAACCGGTTTCGCCGGCAATGATCAGCACCTGGTGCTTGTTCAGCGCAGCCTTGATCTCGTCACGCTTGGCTGCAATCGGCAGGCTGTCGTCGTAACGAATCACCGGCAGGCTCGCACGCCGCGCCGTGACCTGGGCGCAGGACGCCTGCATGCGCGCCACCCACTGCGCCAGCTTTTCCTCGTCAGGCTTCTTGCGCAGCTCAAGCAACTGCCGGCGCAAGCGGTGGCGGTCGGCGAGCATGGCGTGATCGAGAGTGTTGAGCAGTTGGTCGAGGGTGGGGGCTTGGTCAGTCATCAGGTACGCAAAGGTCTTTATAGTGAGGCAGGTGAGCCTGCGGTGACATGATCGTAGGCGGCAATTGTCGCAGATTTCTGACCTAGTGAACGAACCAGGCTCGTTCATCACCGTAACAAGGCGGTTTCCTAGGCGTGCAGCAGGCTATTCTGAGCCCGACGAGCACGTACCAGCCCACCCCTTCATCAGACTCTTCATACAGGGCTATCAGAGCTCTTCATATGGCTTGGCCGCAGTCCGGCGCGCTTTACTGCGACAACACCTGCGCTCCCACTCTCCGCTGCTCGCCAAGGAAAACCTGATGCCCACATCCATTACGGAATCGCCCACTTTCCCGACGACATGGACCTTGCACACAGTCCCCGCTTATACGGAGGAGCAGGACCCCGCCCTGGAACAGCGTGCTCGAAGTGCTCAGGCCTATTTCAACACGCTGCAAATGTACGCCGAAGATACGCACCCAGACTCGGTCAGGCAGCTCGAATCACAACGACCTGCATCGCTCCCGCCCAGCTATTGGCAGGCCACGAACAGCATCAGCCCCCAGCCCGCACGTGACGCAAACGACGAGCAAGACACAGCCAACACCTCCCCCCATCAGGATGCAACACAGTTTTCTCCCCATTTGTCAGGAAGAGCGCTGTCCCAGGCAGTCAAACATGTGCACCGCCTCGACCGCCTGCTCGAGCGGGCTGAACAACTGGGCGCATTGTTGATGAGCCATGGCCAGGAGCAGGGAACATCGATTGATCTGGAAACCGTCGGGAATCTTTGGCGCAAGATAGGTAGCCTCAAAAATTCCTGGGCCAACGGCGCTTTCGCTGGGTCATCGCAGTTGGTCACTCAATTGGCCGGCCAGTGCCTCACTGTTCCGCGAGCATTGAAGGAGAACGACCTGAAAGCAGCGATAGACAACCTGTGGAATATTGCGCAAACCGAATACCGAGACGTTTACCTGCCCAACCCACTGAGCGCATCTCCAATCCTGGCACAGGTCTACAGATTGGCTGAAGAACTGAAGAACGCAGACATTTGAGGCCCACTACCACTCAATCGTAGCGCAGATGCCATTATGACCAGACCAGAAGTATTTCCCTCCAACCCCCTTGGTTCCACCGTGGGCCAGCTGTTCCAGCAGACCCGCGCTATCCATGAAGCGGTGGTCGACAGCCTGGTAGGGCAAGGGCACCGACACATACTCGACAACGCCCGGCGGCTTGAACAGACGTTGTTCAGCCCTATCAGTCCCATGCCGGAGAGTGCACCGCAGGAAAGAGGCCATCAGCTTCAAGCCTGGATGCATATTTCAAGGATTAATGATGCGCTTGCAACCTTCGACCAGCAAAGCCGCAGCCATTTCGCCGTGCAACCAGATGACAGGACAAGCCTGCAAGTCCTCCAGCAACGCTACGCGCAACTGACGGCTCGCGTGGAGCAACGCACTGCCCTGCTGGATCGACGCGCAGCGTGGGCCACTGCCGCCCCGCCACCGCCCTGCGAGCTGGACCCGATAACGGTTGCCGTCCTGCAGCCAGCACCACTGAGCAAGCAGTTGAGTGGGCACGGCCTGGAACAGGCGGTCAAACATATCAACGTCCTGGACAAGGAGATTGCGCTGCTGGATAGCCACATCCAGCAACAGCCGCTCCCCCTCTCTCACGCCGAGGAAGACCTCTTTCTCAAACAACGCAACGCCATGACCGATTATCGCAATGCATGGGCGACGGGCCGTTTGAAAGGCAGCAGCCAGTTCAAATCCTCCATCGGCCTGGTTCCGGAGCGCAAACGCCTGGAGCAGAATCTCGAGCGGCACAAGCAACTGGCATCGGTGGAACTGACACTCCACCGACTGGACCGCACCGTCGATACCGCACAGCGCAACGGCCTGGGGGATAAACTCTCGTCCCAGGCGGTCGATGCCGCACGGGGCGCCTTGGTAAATTTGCGCGATGCCTGGCGCAACGGCAATCTTGATGGCAGCTCGATCGAGGGCATGAACCCCGCGCTGCTGCTGACTGCGCCAAACAACCGCCGAATCAAACTGGAACTGGCCATCATCGAAAAGGGCTTTGTACAACTGAACGCAGTGCCCCGCACGGAACAAGCTGACAGTGCCCAGGAGCGCGCGCAGTTCAAGACGCTGGTTCATTCCAATACCAGCATGCGCGTCAAGCAGGCGGCTATCAGTCAACTTAAAGAAAGCAATAAACAGCGAGCGCTGATGGCTGAACTGAACACCGACTTGCGCAATATCTACACAGATCTGGCAAACAATCTGGCCCTTCACGGCATGACCGCTTCACATCAATAACGCGATAGAGAAAATGCCTGATACACCTAGGCCTGCCTGGCTCAATCGCGCAGACCCGGTGACTCAAGACATGCCTTCCCACTTGCGCCGATATGGAAAGACATCAATCACCTTCCCAGCCCGAATGGCCTCCTGCAGGCCCTTCCAGTAATCGGCGTCATACAACTCGCCATGCAACTCATCGAACAACCTGCGCTGGCCGGCGTCGGCGAACAGGAACGGTGGAAACTCCTCGGGGAACACATCCAGCGGACCGATGGAGTACCAGGGTTCCGATGCCATTTCATCCTCGGGAGTGCGCGGCGTGGGAATGTGGCGGAAGTTGGCTTCGGTGAGAAAGCAGATTTCATCGTAGTCGTAGAACACCACCCGGCCGTGACGGGTGACGCCGAAGTTCTTGAGCAGCATGTCACCTGGGAAGATATTCGCTGCCGCCAGCTGCTTGATCGCCAGGCCGTAGTCTTCCAGGGCTTCGCGCACCTGGGCGGGGTTGGCGTTGTCGAGGTAGAGGTTGAGCGGGGTCATGCGCCGTTCGGTCCAGCAGTGGCGGATCAGGACGCTGTCGCCCTCCACTTCGACGGTGCCGGCGGCCACTTCCAGCAACTCGGCGAGGCACTCGGGCTCAAACTTGCTCAAGGGAAAGCGGAAGTCGGCGAACTCCTGGGTATCGGCCATGCGCCCTACCCGGTCGACACTTTTGACCAGCCGGTACTTCTCGATCACCGTGGCGCGGTTGACGTTTTTCGACGGTGAGAAACGGTCCTTGATGATCTTGAACACGGTATTGAAACCCGGCAGGGTAAACACGCTCATGACCATGCCACGCACGCCCGGCGCCATGATGAATTGATCATCGGTGGTCGCCAGGTGGTTGATCAGTGCGCGGTAGAACTCCGACTTGCCGTGCTTGTAAAAGCCGATGGAGGTGTACAGCTCGGCAATGTGCTTGCCGGGCAGGATGCGTTTGAGAAAGCCGATGAACTCCGCAGGTACCGGCACATCGACCATGAAGTACGACCGGGTGAAGGAAAAGATGATCGACACGTCGGCTTCATCAGTGATCAACGCATCGATCTGGATTCCCCGCCCTTCGCGGTGCAGCAACGGGATCACCAACGGCCATTGTTCATCGCGGGTGTAGATACGTCCGACGAGGTAGGCGCCTTTATTGCGGTAAAGCACCGAGCAAAACAGCTCGACGTGCAGGTCCGGGTCTTTGCACACCCAGTCCGGCAGGTTGTCCCGCAGTTGCGCTTCCAGGCGTCGCAGGTCGGCAGGCAAGTCGGCGTAAGGCTCACTGAAGCGGTAGTCCGCGAAAATCTGCGCGAGCATGTCCCCCATCTTGCCGGCAGGCGTGTAGGTGCGGGTTTGCGCAGCCCGCGCCCGCTGCTGGCTGGGCCGCGTGGTATGAATGAACATGCAGCCATCGCTGATCAGGTCATGGCTGAACAGGCTGCAAAACACCGAGTTGTACCAGGTCTCGGACAGCTCGTCGTCAAAGCGCAGGTCGATCAGGCCGATGTAGGCACTTTTTACCAGCGGCCAGCGTTCGATGTCCTGCAACACGCCCGCATCGAACGCGGCGCACAGACGCGCCGTGACCTCCCCCACCTTCTTTTCGTAGAGGTTGATGCGCGCCGCCGAAGCGGCCTGCCCTTGCTGCCACTGGGCCTTTTCGAAACGTTCGCGCGCGCCATCGGTGATCTGGCGAAAGTGCTCACGGTAGTCGTCGAAACCGTCGAGGATCATCCGGGCGATAGCGAGGGCGGGCTGCGACATGCGGAAAACCTCGAACGGGTTGCGGGAAGCCCTGAGCTTAGCCAGTGAACCGAGGCAGGAGAAGGCCGATTTTCATTGGCGACGCTACTTAGCGATTGTGCCAACCGTAACGCTGGGCAACACTCCGCCGCCTGATTGCGTAGGAGTTTTCCGTGAAACCTGTCGACACCCTGTACTTGCTGGGACTGGCCGCCATCTGGGGTGCGAGTTTCCTGTTCATGCGCATCATCGCGCCGGAAATCGGCAGCGTGCCGACCGCGTTTTTCCGCGTATCGATCGCTGCCGCCGGCTTGTTGGTGATCCTTTCGATGATGCGCGTGAGCTGGGACTTCCAGGGCAAGTTCAAGACCGTGCTGCTGTTGGGCGTGATCAACTCCGGGATTCCGGCCACCCTGTATTCGGTAGCCGCGCAGGTACTGCCGGCGGGTTACTCGGCCATTTTCAACGCCACTACGCCATTGATGGGCGTACTGATTGGCGGGATGTTTTTCAGTGAACGCCTGACGCCGTCGAAAATCGCCGGGGTGTGCCTGGGCCTGTTCGGCGTGGGCGTGCTGACCCGGGCGGGCCCGGTGGCATTTGACCTGGATTTGTTGACGGGGGCGCTGGCGTGCTTGCTGGCCACCACCTGCTATGGCTTTGCCGGATTTCTCGCACGGCGCTGGCTGGATCAGCGCGGCGGGTTGGACAGTCGCCTGTCAGCCTTGGGCAGCATGCTCGGCGCGACGTTGTTTTTGCTGCCGTTGTTCGCTTACAGCGCCATCACTCAGCCGCCGGCAAGCTGGGGTGGCTGGCAGGTGTGGATGTCGTTGCTGGGGTTGGGCCTGGTGTGTACGGCCTTTGCCTACATTCTGTATTTTCGCCTGCTGTCATCCATCGGTCCGGTCAAGTCGATGACCGTGACCTTCATGATCCCGCCGTTCGGCGTACTGTGGGGCGCGTTGCTGCTGGACGAGCCGCTGTCGATGGCCCACGTGTATGGCGGGGTGTTGATTGCAGGGGCGTTGTGGCTGGTGTTGCGGCCACAAAAAGCAGGCGCGAGCCGCGAGCATTCCTGACCTCCCGCGGCACTCGTCGCGGGATTATTACAAATATAAGTTAAATAAACGCCCGCAATGGCCGATAACCCCTGAAAGCCTTGCGGATTGAACAATCATGCGTAATAACCAACCCGTTACCCAGCGCGAACGTACCTTCCCCGCCCAGCAACGGTTGATCTCCACCACAGATGCCAAGGGTGTGATTACCTACTGCAACGACGCCTTTGTCGAAATCAGTGGGTTCAGCCGCGACGAACTGGTCCGTGCCCCGCACAATCTGGTGCGTCACCCGGATGTTCCGGCGGCGGTGTTCTCGCACATGTGGTCGACGCTCAAACAAGGCTTGCCATGGATGGGCATTGTCAAGAATCGCTGCAAGACCGGTGATCACTACTGGGTTAACGCCTATGTGACGCCGATCTTCGACGGCAACCAGGTAATCGGCTACGAATCGGTGCGCATCAAGCCCACCGCCGAGCAGATACGCCGGGCCGAAGCGCTCTATCAACGCATCAACCAGGGCAAGTCGGCCGTTCCCCGGCGGGACAAGTGGCTGCCGGTGCTGCAGGACTGGCTGCCATTTATCCTGGTCAGCCAGTTGAGCTTCATGATCGGCGCCACCCTCACTTCCCATTGGGGCTTTGCCTTGGCGGCAGGGCTGTCGGTGCCGCTGGGCCTGCTCGGCCTGAGCTGGCAGCAGCGCGGCCTCAAGCGTTTGCTGCGCCTGGCCGAGCAGACCACCTCCGACCCGCTGATCGCGCAGATGTACACCGACAGCCGTGGCGCCCAGGCGCGCCTGGAGATGTCGATCCTCAGCCAGGAAGCGCGCCTGAAGACCTGCCTCACCCGCCTGCAGGACACTGCCGAACACCTCAACGATCAGGCGGCGCAGTCCAACACCCTGGCGCACAACAGCTCCAGCGGCCTGGAGCGTCAACGCGTGGAGACCGAACAAGTCGCCACGGCGGTCAACCAGATGGCGGCGACCACCCAGGAAGTCGCCAGCCATGTGCAGCGCACGGCGGATGCCACCCAGGAAGCCAATCGCCTGACCGGCCGTGGCCGCGATATCGCCGGGGAAACCCGCGAGGCGATCCAGCGCCTGTCGGTGGCCGTAGGCGAGACGGGCGTGACCGTCACGCAACTGGCCAAGGACAGCGACGAAATCGGCGGTGTGGTGGATGTGATCAAAGGTATCGCCGACCAGACCAACCTGCTGGCGTTGAACGCCGCCATCGAAGCGGCGCGTGCCGGCGAGATGGGCCGTGGGTTTGCGGTGGTGGCGGATGAAGTGCGCCAGTTGGCGCAACGCACCACTGAGTCGACCGGGCAGATCCATGCCCTGATCGCCAAGCTGCAGCACACCGCCAGCGCTGCCGTGCAAACCATGGACGCCGGGCATCGTCAGGCCGAAGAAGGTGTGGCACGGGTGATGGAAGCGGATCAGGCGCTGGTGGGCATCAGTGAAGCGGTGGCCAATATTACCGACATGACCACTCAGATCGCCGCTGCTACCGAAGAGCAAAGCGCGGTTGCTGAAGAAATCAGCCGCAATATCAGCACGATTGCGCTGCTGGCGGACCAGACCTCGGAACAGGCGATGAACTCGGCGCAACTGAGTGAAGAGCTGACGCATACCGCTAATACCCAGTACTCGCTGGTGGAGCGTTTTAACCGGTAGACCGCTATCGGGGGCAAGTCGAATCGTCGCACCGCCCCTCCCACACTCGACCGCGTTCCAACGTTGGAATGAGGTCAACATGTGGGAGGGGGCTTGCCCCCGATGGCCATAGGTATCTACACAACTCTGTAGCGCCCAACCGTAACCACGATGCGAAGCGAGTCGCTCTTGATCTTGATCTGCTTTTGAT
>NZ_JAFLXH010000027.1:0-91516 GCF_019891515.1 Pseudomonas sp. Wu6
CAGGATGTTGGATCAGATCGAGTACATATCCGTTTCTGCGGTCACGGCCACTTAGGGTTCCGCCCTGACGGCGGCTCACTTTTGAAAAGCGCAAAAGTAAGCAAAACGCTCATGCCCCACCACTCGGCACCTCGCCTAGGCTCGGTGGGCCAGCGTGGTTTAACGGGGCGCCTGAGATCAAGATCAAAAGCAGGTCAAGATCAAGAGCGGCTCGCTGCGCATCGTAGTTACGGTTGGGGGCTACAGAGTTGTGTAAATGCCTATGCCTATGCTGGGTGGGTTTGTGAGCCATTAGTTTTTACCCCAGTGGAGCCATCTGATGCCAGACAACTCGTCACGCCTCGTCTACCGCGCACCTGTTCCAGAAGACCTGGAACAGTTATTCGCCATCTTCGGCGATCCCCGGACCAACCTGTTCAATCCTGCCGGCCCTATGGCCGGTATCGAGGACGCCCGGCGTCTGCTGGGCCGATGGATCGAGCAGTGGTCCTGCGAGGGCTACGGCTGGTGGGCGATTGCGCGGCGCGAGAGCCCCGAGCAGATCATCGGTTTCGGCGGCATTGCACCGCTCGACTATCTGACCGTGCGGCGCATCAACCTCGGTTATCGATTTGCCGTGCAAGCCTGGGGGCAGGGCTATGCCACCGAGGTCGGACGCGATGCCCTGGCGCTGGCGTTCGATACACTGAGTGTGCCAGAAGTGTTCGGACTGGTAAGACCCGATCACGCGGCGTCTATCCGGGTTTTGAAAAAAATCGGCATGCAGCCATTCGGTCTGCTGGACGACGTGCCCGGCCAAGCCCCTAGTCTGGTAATGCGCATTTGTCATCCTACAACTGTAACTGCCTGAAGTTCTTTCAGCCCCGGTAGAGCCTGGCTGACAGCAATCTTTGAGATTGACACTGTCAGAGCGTACCGATATAAAAGTCATGGTTGTACGACGACATATGACGTTGCATATGTCCTGCCTAACAAAAATAAAAAAGTGATGCCATGAATCTGAACGAGCCCATCAGTGCCCATCGTGTTGGCCAGGCGGTCGGCAGCTATCGCTGGACGATCTGCGCGATGCTGTTTTTTGCCACGACCGTCAACTACCTCGACCGTCAGGTGCTCAGCCTGCTGGCGCCGCAGTTGTCGACGCAATTTGGCTGGAGCAATACCGATTACGCCAACATCGCGGCGGTGTTCCAGTTTGTCTACGCGATTTCCATGCTGTTCGCCGGGCGCTTTGTCGACAGGATCGGCACCAAGGCCGCTTACATCGTGGCGATCGTTATCTGGTCCACCGGCGCGATCATGCATGCGTTCTCGGTGCAGATGGGCGAGGGCATTGCGGCCGTCAGCACGGCCATCGGCCTGGCGGTGATTCCGGTGTCGATTGCCGGTTTCATGCTGTCACGCGCGGTGCTGGCGATTGGTGAGGCGGGCAACTTTCCCATCGCGATCAAGGCCACGGCCGAGTACTTCCCCAAGAAAGAACGCTCTTTTGCCACCGGCATCTTCAACTCGGGGGCCAACGTGGGCGCGATCCTGGCGCCGATCTGTGTGCCCTTGATAGCCGGCATGTGGGGTTGGGAAGCGGCTTTCATGGTCATCGGCATGCTGGGTTTTGTGTGGGTGGCGGTCTGGGCCACCGTGTACGAAAAACCGGAGCAGCAAAAGCGTCTGTCGGCCGCAGAATTGGCCTACATTCGCAGTGATCAGGCCGCACAACCCTTGGCGCCAACCCCTACGGGCCCTGCGGGCGCAACCGCAAAAAAAGTCTCATGGTTCAAGTTGCTGACCTATCGTCAGACTTGGGCCTTTGCCTTCGGCAAGTTCATGACCGACGGTGTGTGGTGGTTCTTCCTGTTCTGGCTGCCCACGTTCCTGTCGGCGCAGTACGGCATGAAGGGCGCCGATATCGTGATGCCCCTGGCCGTGCTGTACAGCATGACCATGGTCGGCAGTATCGGTGGCGGCTGGTTTCCCAGCTATTTCATGGCGCGGGGCGATGCGCCGTATGACGGCCGCATGAAAGCCATGCTGGTGATCGCGCTGTTCCCGCTGGTGGTGTTGCTGGCGCAACCGCTGGGCTACATCAGCTTCTGGGTTCCGGTCTTGCTGATCGGCGTGGGGGCCTCGGCGCACCAGGCGTGGTCGTGCAATATTTTCACCACGGTGTCGGACATGTTCCCGCAGAAGACCGTCGCGTCGGTGGTCGGTATCGGCGGCATGGCCGGCGGCCTGGGCGGCGTGGTGATGACCAAGATCGGCGGCTGGGTCTTTGACTACTACAAGTCCGTCAATGACATCCACACCGGCTACATGATCATGTTCGCAATCTGTGCCCTGGCGTACCTGGTGGCGTGGAGCGTGATGAAGGCGCTGGTGCCGCGCCACAAGGAAATCACTGATCTGTAGCGCTGCCTTGAAACGTAGCATCGGCCAGAATGATCCGAACTGACATCACGACACCGACCAGCACTGCGGCCAGCCCTGCGGTTTCCATGGGGGTCGGCCAACGCTGATGAAACCAGAGCCCGAGCAGCGTGGCGAACAAGGACTCAAGGGCAATCAATTGGCCGCTGAGTACCATGGGCAGGCGCCGCGTCGCCGCATTCCAGGCCCAGGCACCGACGACGGTGGACATCACGGCAATCACCAGGCTCCAGGCATACAGCGCCCATGCCTGGCTCCAGCCGGCGCCAAGGGTTGGCAACCGCAACAGGCCTGTCGCGTATGTCCACGGGAGGATGAACAGCGCTGCGGCACCGGCGCCCGTCAGCATCAGGGCGGTCCACAGGCCTGTCACGTGGGCAGGCAGGTGCGCCATCTGCTTCTGGTTGATCACGCTGAAGCCCAACCATAAGGCTACCGCGCCCAAGGAAAAAAACAGCCCGGCCAGCCAGGATTGGGGGCTTAGCGAGGCCTGGTGGAGGCTGCTGATATTGGTCAGCAACAGCCCCAGCGTGATACAGCTCAATGGCATCACCAATAGGCGCCAGCGCAGGGTCTTATGGCCGGCATTGCCGATCAGCGCCAGCAGCACCGGTACCATTCCAACAAAAGCCGGCGTCAACACCGGGCCGCCGAGTATCACGCCGGCAGCGATGCATACGCCATAACCCAGGCAGCCCCATGCGCCCAGCACTGCCGCGAGCAGGCATTGGCCGGGGCTCAGCGCAGGCAGTTGCGCGCGGCACAGGATTACCCCGGCTACGCCCAATCCGCCGGCCATCAGGAAGCGCACGCTCATCAGGTCGTAGACGCTGTACGCGCCCGTGACATAGGGCGCAATGAAATTCAGCGCCCAGCCGAGCGTGGCTATGATGGCGAATATCACGCCGGCGACTACAGAGGTGTGGGAAGTGCGCATCAGGCGGGTCCATGAAGTGATGGGGTCCATGGTGCCCAGCCACGCGGGTGTGCTACAAACGAGTTCTCGGTCCTGAATACATAACCTGAGATTATGAATCTACTTGGAAAAACCCTACCGCCTCTTGCCAGTCTGTTGCCGTTTGAAGCCGCAGCGCGCCTGGAGAGTTTTTCCCGGGCGGCCGATGAGTTGCACATCACCCAGGCCGCTGTCAGCCGGCAGATACGCGGGCTGGAAGATAATCTGGGGGTGAAGCTGTTTTATCGACGCAACCGTGCGGTGTTCCTGACTCGGGAGGGGCGTGAGTTGGGGCGGGTGGTCAGCCTTGCGTTGCAAAGCATCAGTGAGGGAGCGGCCAGCCTGAGGGCGTCCCCGCAGCGCAATCGGGTGGTGCTGCTGTGCCAGTTGTGCGAGGCGTTTTATTGGTTGATGCCGCGCCTGGCGACATTCCACCAGCAATATCCGCAGATTGAAATCCAGGTGGTGACGTGCACGCGGCCGATCACGCAGTTCAATGACCCTTTCGATGTCGCCCTGCAAAGTACCCGGCGCGCCAGTGGCGCCCATGCGCTGATGTTTACCGCCTGCGACGAGGTTTTCCCGGTGTGCAGTCCCGCTTACCTGTGCCCGGAACAACCGCTGGCGCTGCCTGAATTGGCGACCTGCACGTTTTTGCACCACAGCAGCGAACCTCCGCACCTGATGGAGTGGGATGAGTGGCTGAAGGCGTTCGGTCAGTCATTGGCCCGTGATGCGCGCGGCGTCACGTTCGACAGCTACCCGCTGATGTTGCAGGCCGCCGTGGAAGGGCACGGTATGGCCATGGGCTGGCGTCGTACCGCAAGCAGGTTGATTGAAAGTGGGGCATTGATCAGGCCCTGTGCCGAAAGCGTGTTTTTGCCAGAGGCTATTTCGGTGTACAGGCAGCAAGGGGCAGGTAATCGGGATGAGGTGGTGGCATTGCTGGCCTGGCTCGAGGCGCAGTTGCAGAGTGACGGCTGACAGGGGTGCGCGATGGCCCCTGTCAGTCAGTTAAGCGTACACCGTCCTCTGTAGGAGCGAGCTTGCTCGCGAAAAACTCACAGGCACCGCGTTCATCCAGAAAATACGCGTTATCGTCGACGTTCTTCGCGAGCAAGCTCGCTCCTACAAAGAGCCTTAAAGTCCCGGTTATTGATTGCGCGTAACACGCCACACCGTGTTGGCCAAATCATCGGCAATGATCAGCGCGCCTTTCGGATCGACTGTCACGCCCACCGGACGCCCACGGGTTTTGCCGTCGTCACCGCGAAAGCCGGTGGCGAAGTCGACAGGCTCGCCGGCCGGTTTGCCGTTGCTGAAGGGTACGAAAATCACTTTGTAGCCCACCGGATTGTCGCGGTTCCAACTGCCGTGTTCGCCAACGAATACGCCGTCGGCGAATTTTTCGCCCATGGCCGGGATGGAGAAATCCACGCCGAGCGCGGCGACGTGGGAACCCAGGCTGTAATCCGGTTTGATCGCCGAGGCGACCTTGGCCGGGTTCTGCGGTTGCGCACGCGGGTCCACATTCTGGCCCCAGTAGCTGTAGGGCCAGCCGTAGAAAGCGCCTTCGCGTACCGAACTGAGGTAGTCCGGAACCAGGTCCGGGCCCAATTCATCGCGTTCGTTGACCACGGTCCACAACTGCCCCGAGCCGGGCTGGATAGTCAGGGCCGTGGGGTTGCGCAGGCCGGTTGCGTAGGGCCTGTGCGCACCAGTGGCGGCGTCGATCTGCCAGACCATCGCCCGGTCGATTTCCACTTCCATGCCGCGCTCGGTGATGTTGCTGTTGGAGCCGATCCCGACGTAGAGCTGGCGTCCGTCCGCGCTCACGGCCAGGGATTTGGTCCAGTGATGATTGATTTGCGCCGGCAGGTCGGTGACTTTGGTCGGAGCGCCGCTGGCCTTGGTCTGGCCGTCGGCGTAGTCGAAGCGCACCAGCGCATCCTGGTTGGCCACGTACAGTTTGCCATCGGCGTACGCCAGGCCGTAGGGCGCATTGAGGTTATCGGCGAACACCGTCTTGAGTTCGTAGGTGCCGTCGCCGTCAGCGTCGCGCAACAGGGTGATGCGGTTGCCGCTCTTGACCTTGGTATTGCCCTCGGCCTTGATCAGGCTGGCGATCACGTCCTTGGGCTTGAGTTTGGCCGCGCTGCCGCCACGGCCTTCGGCGACGAGGATATCGCCGTTGGGCAGGACCAGGGTCTGGCGCGGGATGGCCAGGTCGGTGGCGATGGCGGTGATGCTGTAACCCTCTGGCACCTTGGGCTTCTGATCGCCCCAGGCGACCGGCTCGGCGATCTTCATGCTTGGCAGCAGGCTGCTTTGTTGCGCCGGCAGCTTGGGATCGGGGCCGTGGGCCTGGGTCTTGTCGCCTTCACCACCGCAGGCGGTCAGCAACAACGCTGCGCTTAACAGGGTCAATGTGCTGGTGGTTTTCATTGGGCAGCTCCCGAGCGCAGGTTAGTCAGGCCGATCCATGTCGCCAGCATCGCCAGCAGGGTGACGACTGCCGACAGCATCAGGCCGGTCGGCATCATGGCGTAGGCATCCTTGGCGTGCTGGAAGGCGTTGATCAGTCCCAACAGCCACGCGGCCAGCAGCAGCACGAAGTAAGCGGCAGGACGACCCGCCTTGCGTTCGGCGCGCAGCAGATTGACCAGGGCGAACAACAGGGCAAATCCACTGAACACCAACGCACCGGCGATCAGCCATGAGGCGAAGTTGGCCCATTGAATCTGGTAAGTCTGGCCATAGGCAATGTCACTGAGCAGGGCGCCCAGGAACAGCGGCACGCTGCCGGCGAGCAATGTCGCATGCAGCGGGCCTGGTGTGCAGCGATAGGTGGGGAGGGTGGTCATGGGCGATGCAGCTCCTTATCGTTCGACGGGCCTGGTGGCGATGGCTTTGCATAGGAAAGGAGCTTGCTGCGTGTGAGAAAGTTCACTGAGGGTTCGTGTCCGAATGTTTATCGAACCAGTCGGCGTAGGGTGTGTTCACCACGTTATAGCGGTTGAAATCCGGGCTGCCATCCGTCCACCACACCGGCCCGCGCTCACCGAGCGCGACCTTCGCGCGCTGTACCTGCTCGCGGGCCTGCTTCAACTGCTGTGTGTCGCCAGAGGCCTTGGCCGCCTTGACGGCACGCCGTGCATCCATCAACGCATCCACCCAGCGCTGGCGTGTGGGTTCATCCAGCGCCGGGTTGGTGCGCCGCCAGAGTCGGCCCTTGAGCACGAAATAGCGGCCATCCGGGGTGTCAATCATGGTGCCAGCGCAGCACCCGCAGCACGCCCCACATCATCGACATCACAATCGCCAGCCAACCGGCGAACAGGCTGAAGAGTGTCATTGCAAGGTTCATAACCACCTCCATAACGTCGTCGTTTCAATGTTGTCGTGCAATAGGTGACCCCGCTGCGCACGCAGGATTCAACCGGATTGACCGAATGAACCCTTGGCGGCCTGCATCGCCTAAGCCTCTATAATCTTCCCGATGGCATATCACCAGGCGCTCCCATGACCCACCCCCGCATCGGCTTTGCATGCCAATACAGGCATCCCGAACGACTCCCGTCCGCCAGCGCCCTGAAGGCAATCGAAGGCCCGTTCAACCCGCGTACCACCACCTTGCGCTGGATGGACGGCGTCGAACCGCAGGTGGCCCGCGATAAACTGGTCGAGGTGGTCACGCACAATCTCGCCGCCCAATTGCGTCTGCTGGCCTACGTCGCCGAACTGCCGCCGACCTTGCGCATGCTGCGCCTGAGCAGTGACCTGTTGCCGTTCTACAGCCACCCGAAAGTCGCCGCTGTGTATCAGGACCCTGCCATCGCGCGCCAGTTGCAGGACGGCTTTGCCGCCATCGGCGAGCTGGCGCGGGCCTCGGATATCCGTTTGTCGTTCCATCCCGGCCAGTACTGCGTGCTGGGCTCGGAAAACCCCGGTGTGGTGGAAAACAGCCTGGCCGAGTTCGAATACCACGCCGACATGATCCGCATGATGGGCTACGGCCGCCGCTTCCAGGACCTCAAATGCAACGTGCATATCGCCGGCCGGCTGGGCGTGGCGGGTACCCGCGCAGTCTGGTCGCGCCTGTCCGACGTGGCGCGCAACTGCATCACTTTCGAGAACGATGAAAAGACTTACGGCCTGGACCATTGCCTGCAAGTCGCCGACCTGGCGCCGGTGGTACTGGATATTCACCATTGCTGGATCAACGAGGACGAGTACATCGACCCGCACTCGCCCCGCGTCGCCAGGGTCATCGACAGCTGGCGCGGCGTGCGGCCGACCCTGCATTACTCCCAGCCCCAGGAAAGCCTGCAGGCCCTCGGGTTTGACGCCGAGCACAAACTGGAAATGTCCGCCTTGTTGAAGGTGGTTTCCAAGCGCGACCTCTACGGTCACAGCGCGCAAATGTGGAACCGCTGGACCAACGACTACGCGCTGCAGTTTCTGGATCGCTTCGACATCATGCTCGAAGCCAAGGACAAGAACGTCGCGGCCCTGGCGTTCCATGGGTATTGGCAGAGCCAATCGGCGTGAACCATGGCATGCTTCACGGCCTGACAAAAGGAACCGTCCCATGGCTACCCTGCACCTGCTCTGCGGCAAGATCGCGTCCGGCAAATCCACCCTTGCCGGACGTCTTGCCACCGATCACGCCGCTGTCCTGCTCAGCGAAGACCACTGGCTCGCGACGCTGTATCCCGGCCAGATCCAGACGATTGCCGATTACCTGACCTGTGCCCGGCAGATTCGCGGTGTGGTGGGGCCGCTGGTGATTGATCTGCTGGCGTCCGGCGTCAACGTGGTGCTGGATTTTCCGGCCAACACCCTGGCCAATCGCGAATGGCTGCTCGGCCTCGCCCAGGCCGCCAAGGCAGCGCATTGCCTGCATTACCTGGAACTGGATGACGCCGCCTGTCGTGCGCGGCTGCACGCACGCAACGCCCGCGGCGAGCATGATTTTGCCGCGACCGACGCCGAGTTCGACCTGATCACCCGCCACTTTTGTGTGCCGAGTGAGGAGGAGGGGTTGGTGATTGAGGTGCATCGGCCGTGAGCGCTGAATGTCCCATCGGTGTTGACGTCAAGGGCCACATTGTCACCGTCGACGCCGTCCCTGTGCAGCCCGAGTTCGAGCCTTTATTGAAGGATGTGTTGGCGACGCTTTCACAGCCCGCATTCGGCCTGGAGGGTATCTACCTGTACGGCAGTGTCGCCCGGGGTGATGCCAATGCCGAAGCGTCCGACCTCGATCTCACCCTGGTCCTGCGTGATCCTCCCCAGGCGGCGGTGCTTGAACAACTCGAACGGGCGCGGCTGGCACTGGAACAGCGGCATTCCTGTGTCAGCAAAATCGATTTCGACATCGGCCATCGCGCGCAGGTATTGGCGCCGGAAAACCACAATCGCTGGGGCTTCTGGATCAAGCACCATTGCCGATGTGTGTGGGGCGATGACCTCGGATTGCGGTTCGAGCCATTCCGGCCAAGCCGAGACATCGCCCTGGCGCTCAACGGTGATTTTGCGCAGGTGTTGTCCCGCTATCGCGCGTCTATCCTGCAGGCCGCAAACCCACCGCAGCGCCTGCGCTTGCAGCGCGAAGCCGCACGCAAGTTGATCCGCTCCACGCAAACGCTGCGTTCACCCGACGCACTGATGTGGCCGCAAACGCTGGAGGAACATGTGGCGATGTTCACCCAGCGTTATCCAGGCAGGGTTGCGCAAATCGCGTATTTTCTCTTTGAAGCCAGAAACCCGAGCGCCGAGTGCGCGGCATTTTTGCAGCGTCTTGACGCTTTTGTTGAGTGGATGGCGTCGCAGTCGGAATAAACCTATACCCGAGCGCAAGGCAGGCCGCCGATTGGTCGTCACACCGGCAGCAACCCCGCCTCCTGATAGCTCTCGACCAGTTCATCAAACAAACCGATATCCGCACGTGTGCGCGCAATCAATTGCGCGCCGGCGACAGCCGTGTAGATCGCGCGGGCGCGGCGCTGGCAGGTTTCTGTGTCGCCCAGTTCCAGCTCAATGAGGCGTGCGGCGAGCCACGCTACGTTGATATCGGCGAACGCGACGATTTCTTTTTTGACCGGCTCGGGCAAGTCCTGGTACTCGGCCGCCATAAAGCTGGACAGGCACAGCCGGTTGCCGTTTTCGAGTGAGGTCCGAAAAATGCTCGGATAGCGCCGCAGGCTGTCGCGCGGGTCAGGGGTTTCGCGGTGGATGGCTTCGAGCACGCCGGCGGTGTCTTCCCAATAGCGTTTGGCTACCGCCGCGCCAAGCTCGGCTTTGCTGGGGAAGTGGTAATAGATACTGGCGTTCTTGATCCCCACCGTTTCGCCGATGCTGCGAAAGTTGATGCCGCTGTAGCCGAAATGCTGCGCGGCGATTTTGGCGGCTTCCAGAATGGCTTCCCGGGCGTTCTCGCTCACGTATTGAGTCCTCGTGGGTTGGCGACAGGGGGGCGATTCTACGCGCAAATTATTTTACCTGCCAACTGACAGGTAGTGGTTGACAGCGACGGATAAAGCTCGCAATCTTTACCTACCACTTGACAGGTAGGCATATAAATCATGACTTTTCAGCAAACACAGTCCACGAGCGCCCAAGACCCCGTGCTTAAAATCTACGATTGGTATAACGGGCCTTATCCGGCGCGTGTTCGAATCGCCCTGGCCGAAAAAGGGCTGCTCGCACACACCGAATTCGTCTCTATTAATCTGTGGGAAGGCAAGCACAAGCAGCCGGCTTTCCTCGCTTTGAACTACTCCGGAACCTTGCCGGTACTGGCGTTGCAGGACGGGACTTTGATCGCTGAGTGCACAGCCATCACCCAATACCTCGACGTACTGGACGGCAACCCGCTGCTCACCGGCAGCACGCCCAAGGAGCAAGGCCTCATCCATATGATGACGCGGCGTGCGGAAATTGAAGTGATGGATGCGGTCAGCGTCTACTTTCACCACGCCACACCGGGGCTGGGGCCTGAGGTTGAGCTGTACCAGAACGCGGAATGGGGCGAGCGCATGCGTGACAAGGCGGTAAGGGGCATGCGCCACTTCGACGCCATCCTCAAGACCCGGCCGTTCGTGGCGGGCGAGGCGTTTTCGATGGCCGACATTGCCCTGCTGGGCGGCCTGATCTTCGCGTCGTTGGTCAAGCTGGCCGTGCCTGCGGAATGTGAAGCGCTGCATGCCTGGCACGCGACGATGAACGAGCGCGCCAGCGTCAAGGCCTGGCGAGCGATGGTGCAGGAGGGCGATCTGCAGAACTGAAACGGCGGACACGCCTGATACCAGGCAAGCGTCGTAGGACACAGGTGATTGCCCATCCGCACACGGAACCGCTACCCTCGGGTTTGACCTCCCCAGCCACCGACCGTAACAGTGAGTCACGGTCTGCACCGAATCAGGACGATGAACGACTACTCTCTGAAGCTTGCCAACTACTGGCGAAACTCGTTGGCCGACGCGGAAAACGGCAACGGTGCCTTGTCCCCCAGCCATGTCAAAACCTACGCGGTCATACCTTTGGCCGCCCTGGCCGCCGGTTGTCTGCCGGCTGAGCAGGTGGAACTCCTGTTCGCCGACGAACCGGCGCAACGGCTCCACGTGGATATCACGCTGCGCCCGTTTGTGTATGCCTCGCGCCAGGAACACCGCATGGCGCGCAGAGGGCTGCCGGCCTTTATCACACCGATCATTTGTCGAGTGTCGGTCACCCGCGACGGGCTGATCTATCCGACCGGTCCCACGCTGGTACCCCGCGACATCCTGGAACCGTTGGACCGCGACAATTTCACCATCGGCGCTCAACCTGACCTGGACAGGTTTTTAACCGCGCAAGACGCACCCCGATTCGAAGTGCCGGCCCCCGGCACAGAGGTGCAGCCGGACGAATATCGCGACAAATGGCTCACCTACCTGCGCTACTGCAAGACGATGTTCCAAACGGTGTGCAACGCCTGGAATGGCGCGGACGACGGTTTCGATCCGGCCAGCTATTGCTACGTGTTCAAGGAGCAGAAGGCGGACGGTTTCAGTCGCAATATCGTTGCGCTATACGATCACCTGCGCCTCGCCAAACCCGAGGCGCCTTTGTTCGAGCGCTTTGCACAACGCGAATCCACGCCCGATGAACCCTGCCTGCCGGCCAATGGCCTGTTCGCCGGACGAGGCGGGCATGCCGGTGACGAATACGCGCTGGCGCCGGCCCAACGCGACAGTCTCGCGCACCTGCTGGTGGGTAACACCGGGGATATCCTCGCGGTCAACGGGCCGCCGGGCACCGGCAAGACCACGCTGCTGTTGTCCGTGGTCGCGTCGCTCTGGGCCAGGGCCGCCGCCGAGGGCGGCGAGCCGCCGGTGATTGTCGCCAGTTCGACGAACAACCAGGCGGTCACCAACATCATCAAGGCGTTCGGTAAGGACTTCTCCGAAGGCACTGGCCCCTTTGCAGGGCGCTGGCTTCCCGATATCAGCAGCTTTGGCGCCTACTTTCCGACGGCCTCGGCGGAAGCGGAGATGGCCCGCACCTACCAGACCAAGAGCTTTTACCTGGCGCTGGAGACGCAGGCCTACGTCGATAAAGCGCAGCAGGCTTATCTGGAGCGCGCCGCCATCGCTTTTCCAGGACAGTCACAGCCCACGCTCAAGAGCACCGTAGACGCGCTTCAGGCCAGGGTTCGCCTGCGTTTGCAGCAGCTCAGTGATATCGAGCAGGGATGGGCCCGATTGCGGGTGGCGCGCGACGCCCTCAAGGCCGTGCTGGGCGATGATCCACAGGCGGCGGTCGCGGGTCTAGACGCTCAACTGCGGGCACATTCGGAGCGGCTGACCAATGCCAAGGCACGTCTGAAAGATTTCAGGCATTACCTGGCCCATGAGTCGCTGGTGTATACGCTGTTCGCTTGGTTCGGCCCGATTGCCGCCAAGCGCCTGCGCCTGGCCAAATTGCACGTCGATGAGGCTGACGTACAGTTGCAGGAGGCCACCGACGTGCATGACATCGAGCGCCGGTTGACGGCCGCAGTGGCGCATCAGGCACAAAGCCTGAAAACCCTCGAAACCCAGCGTGAGCGTGTGGAGCAACTGCTGCGCGGCGAACAGCGTGAACTGTTGAACTGGCAGGCGGTGATTGGCCGGTTACCCCAGGCGGCCGGCAAGCCCGCCGCCCAGGTGACCCTGGAAGACTGCGATCGCTGGGCGGACACCTCGTTGCGCTTCGAGACCTTCCTGTTGACCACGCATTACTGGGAAGGGCGGTGGCTGTTGGAAGTCATCGACGAGCTGCCGCTGATTCTCAAGAGCCGCAACAAAACCGGGCGCAAGACGTTGGAAAAAAACTGGCGCCGCTGGATGAAGCTCACGCCTTGCGTCGTCGCGACGTTCTACCGGCTGCCCGCAGAGCTGTCGTGCAAGCGCCATGACGGCAATGGTTATGTCGACGATTACGCGCTGAATTTCATCGACCTGCTGATCGTAGACGAAGCCGGCCAGGTGCTGCCCGAGGTGGCGGCGCCGTCGTTCGCCCTCGCGCGGCAAGCGCTGGTGATTGGCGACACGCAGCAGATCGAGCCCATCTGGTCGGTGCCGCCGGCGGTGGATATCGGTAATCTGCTCGCCACCGGCCTGCTGTCGCGCAGCCGCGTGGACGATGAGTACGAGGCCTTTTGTGACAGTGGACGCAGCGCCGCCAGTGGCAGCGTCATGGCGATTGCACAGTCCACCAGCCGCTATCACTACGACCGCGACCTGGCGCGCGGCCTTTACCTGTACGAACACCGCCGGTGTTATGACTCGATCATCGATTACTGCAACGCGCTCTGCTACAAGGGCAAGCTGCAACCACGGCGCGGCGCCAAACCCGACGGCGGGCTGCCGGGGCTGGGGTACCTGCATATCGACGGGATCTGTCAGCAAAAGCAGGGCGGCAGCCGCCATAACCTGCTGGAAGCCCAGACCATCGCCGCCTGGATCAAGGCCCATGAACAGCCACTCACTGAGCGCTACGGCAAGGAACTCTGGGAAATCCTCGGGGTGATTACCCCATTTGGTGCCCAGACCCAGGCCATTACTGACGCGTGCAGCGCGCTGGGTATTCGTACCGGCAAAGGCGACGGCGAACTCACAGTGGGCACCGTGCACTCCTTCCAGGGCGCCGAACGGCCAGTGGTGATTTTTTCCGCTGTGTACTCCAAGCATGCCGACGGGCCTTTTATCGACCGCCGCGCCAGCATGTTGAACGTGGCCGTTTCCCGCGCCAAAGACAGTTTCCTGGTGTTCGGCGACATGGACCTGTTCAGCCAGATACCCGCCAGCAAACCCCGTGGACGTCTGGCGCAGTACCTGCTGAACAGCCCGGAAAATGAGCTCACGTTCGACTTCCAACCCCGGGCGGATTTGCTCACGGTGCGCACCGGCTTGAGCCACCTGCATGAGTTTGCCGAGCATGATCGGTTCCTGTTGCGAACCCTGGAAACTGCGCGTCAGCAGGTGCAGATTGTCACGCCGTGGGTCAAGTTGCGCGGGATGCGCGAAAGCGGTGCCTTGGACGCGATGGGCGACACCGTGCAGCGAGGCGTGCCGGTGACGGTCTACACTGACCTGCGCTTCAACACCGAAGGTAAACCGGCCAAGGCCGCTTACTTTCAGGATGCAATCGCAGCGCTGAAAAACCATGCCGTGCAGGTGCACGTGGTCAACAAGGTACACAGCAAGCTGGTAATGGCCGATGAGGAACTGCTGTGTGTCGGCTCATTCAACTGGCTGAGCGCTGCACGCTCGGGCGATTTTGTGCACCATGAAACGTCCATGGTCTACCACGGGCCGGACGTCAGCAGCGAGCTGGCGATCAACCGCAAGAGCCTGGCGCAACGCCTGAGCTCAAGCCAGCCCTAGTCCCGCGCAACGCTATGCCAGCGGCCACAGGCTGTTGGCATAGCGCTACCGATCAGCAGCCCAAGCGCAAAACCCTGCGACTTCCCGGCGAAAATCTTCATAATGGCGGCCATTTTGTTTAGCCCGTTATTCTGGTGTGCCCGCATGGAAATTAAGGTCAACTTTCTCGACAACCTTCGGCTTGAAGCCAAGTTCGATGATTTCACGGTGATTGCCGACCAGCCGATTCGCTACAAGGGCGACGGTTCGGCGCCGGGGCCATTCGATTACTTCCTGGCTTCGTCGGCGTTGTGCGCGGCGTACTTCGTGAAGCTGTACTGCGCCACGCGCAATATCCCCACGGACAATATTCGCCTGTCGCAGAACAACATCGTCGACCCGGAAAACCGCTACAACCAGATCTTCAAGATCCAGGTCGAGCTGCCGGCGGACATTTCCGACAAGGACCGTCAAGGCATCCTGCGTTCCATCGACCGTTGCACCGTGAAAAAAGTAGTGCAGGCCGGGCCTGAGTTTGTGATCGAGCAAGTGGACAACCTCGACGCCGACGCCCAGGCGCTTTTGATGCCCAACTCGACGTCGGAGGCGGGCACCTACATCGCCGGCAAGGACCTGCCGCTGGAGCAGACCATCGCCAATATGTCGGCGATCCTGGCGGGCCTGGGCATGAAGATCGAGATCGCCTCGTGGCGCAACATCGTGCCCAACGTCTGGTCGCTGCATGTGCGCGATGCCCACTCGCCGATGTGTTTTACCAACGGCAAGGGCGCGACGAAGGAGGGCGCGCTGGCGTCGGCACTGGGCGAGTTTATCGAGCGGCTCAACTGCAACTTCTTCTACAACGATCAGTTCTGGGGCGAAGAGCTGGCCAATGCACCGTTCGTGCATTACCCGGATGAGCGCTGGTTCCAGCCGGGCCCGAACGACGAACTGCCGAGTGAGATCCTCGACGCCTACTGCCGCAAGGTCTACGACCGCGAAGGCGAGCTGCGCGGTTCGCACTTGTTCGACACCAACTCGGGTAACGAAGCGCGGGGCATTGTCTCGCTGCCGTTTGTGCGTCAGTCCGATGGCGAGGTGGTGTATTTCCCCTCCAACCTGATCGAAAACCTCTACCTGAGCAACGGCATGAGCGCCGGCAACACCTTGGCCGAAGCCCAGGTGCAGTGCCTGTCGGAGATTTTCGAGCGGGCGGTGAAGCGCGAAATCATCGAAGGCGAATTTGCCCTGCCGGACGTACCCGCCGACGTGTTGGCCAAATACCCTGGCATCCTCGCCGGTATCGAAGGCCTGGAGGCCCAGGGCTTCCCGGTGCTGGTCAAGGATGCGTCCCTGGGCGGTGAATTCCCGGTGATGTGCGTGACCCTGATGAACCCGCGCACCGGCGGTGTATTCGCCTCGTTCGGCGCGCACCCAAGCTTTGAAGTGGCGCTGGAGCGCAGCCTCACCGAACTGCTGCAAGGCCGCAGCTTCGAAGGCCTGAACGACTTGCCGCAGCCGACCTTCGAAGGCCAGGCGGTCACCGAGCCGAACAACTTCGTCGAGCACTTTATCGACTCCAGCGGTGTGGTGTCGTGGCGCTTCTTCAGCGCCCGGTCGGACTACGAATTCGTCGAATGGGACTTCTCCGGCCACGGCGAAGACTCCAATGTCCAGGAAGCCGCGACGCTGTTCGGTATCCTGGAAGGCATGGGCAAAGAGTCGTACATGGCGGTCTACCAACACCTGGGCGCCACCGCCTGCCGCATCCTGGTGCCGGATTATTCGGAAATCTACCCGGTGGACGACCTGATCTGGGACAACACCAACAAGGCGCTGTTTTTCCGCGAAGACATCCTCAACCTGCACCGCCTTGATGAGGACGCGTTGCAGGCCTTGGTCGAGCGCCTGATCGAAAGCGAGCTGGACGACTACACCGATATCACCACCCTGATCGGCATCGAGTTCGACGACAACACCGCGTGGGGCCAACTGACCATCCTGGAATTGAAACTGCTGATCTTCCTGGCGTTGAAGCAGTATGAAGAGGCCAAGGAATGCGTGGAAATGTTCCTGCAGTACAACGACAACACCGTCGAGCGTGGGCTGTTCTACCAGGCGATGAATGCGGTGCTGGAAATGGAACTGGACGACGACCTGGAACTGGCCGACTACGAAGCCAACTTCCGGCGCATGTTCGGCAATGAGCGCATGGATGCAGTAATCGGCTCGGTCGAGGGCAGTGTGCGCTTCTACGGGCTGACACCGACCAGCACGAAGCTGGAAGGGCTGGACCGGCATTTGCGCCTGATCGACAGCTACAAGAAGCTGCACAGCGCGCGGGCCAACATCACCCAGGCCTGATTAGCACAACCAATGTGGGAGGGGGCTTGCCCCCGATAGCGGTGGGTCAGTGGCCAATAAGCTGGCTGATACACCGCCATCAGGGGCAAGCCCCCTCCCACAGTTTGATTGGTGTTTGAGGTTAGATGTGTGCCAGGGCCTGGGCCAGATCTGCGCGCAAATCCTCTACATCTTCAACCCCCACCGACAAGCGCACCAACCCATCCCCAATCCCCAACTGCGCCCGCGTTGCCGCCGGGATGCTCGCGTGGGTCATGATCGCCGGGTGTTCGATCAGGCTTTCCACGCCACCCAGGCTCTCGGCCAGGGCGAAGATTTTTACGTTTTCCAGAAAGCGTGTGGCGCCCGCCAGGTCGCTGTTCAGGTCCACCGAAATCATCCCGCCAAACCCGCGCATCTGCCGTTTGGCCAACTCGTGCTGCGGGTGGGATTCAAGGCCTGGGTAGTACACCCGCGCCACCTGCGGCTGCTGTTCCAGCCAGGTCGCCAGTTCCAGCGCGTTGCTGCAATGGCGCTCCATGCGCAGGGCCAGGGTTTTCACGCCGCGCAGGGTCAGGAATGCATCGAAGGGCCCGGCGATGGCGCCCACCGAATTTTGCAGAAAGCCCAGGCGTTCGGCCAATTCCGGGTTGTCGCCAACAACGGCGATGCCGCCGATCACATCCGAGTGGCCGTTCAGGTACTTGGTGGTGGAGTGCATGACTATATCGCACCCCAGCTCCAGTGGGCGCTGGATCCACGGGCTGGCGAAGGTGTTGTCGGCCACACACAGAATGCCGCGCGCACGGCACACGCGGGCAATGGCGCTGAGGTCGGTGAGGCTGAGCAGCGGGTTGCTCGGCGTTTCGACCCAGACCATGCGCGTGTCGTCTTGCAGCGCCGCTTCGAAGGCCGACACGTCACTCAAGTCTACGTAGCTGAACCTGTGCCCGGCACTGCGCTGGCGCACCTTGTCGAACAGGCGGAAGGTGCCTCCATACAGGTCATTGCCGGAAACGATATGCGCACCGGCATCGAGCAACTCCAGCACCGTGGAAATCGCCGCCAGCCCGGAGGCAAACGCGAAGGCCTGAGTGCCGCCTTCAAGGTCGGCCACGCAACGCTCCAGCGCAAAGCGCGTGGGGTTGTGGGAGCGCCCGTAGTCAAAGCCTTTGTGCACGCCAGGGCTGTCTTGCAGGTAGGTGGAGTTGGCATAGATCGGCGGCATCAGCGCGCCCGTGGTCGGGTCGGGGGACTGTCCGGCATGGATCACACGGGTGGCAAACGCGCTTTTATCGGACTGGCTCATGCAAGGGATCTCCGTAAATGGTTGAGCAGGTCGACGCGGGTGATCAGGCCATGGAAGCCCGAGGCGTCGGCAATGATTGCGACCAGGCCGCGATCCAGTTCCGCCTGCAGTTCGGCCAGGCTGGCGCCGGGGGCCAGGGTGTGCGGGGTGCGGGTCATGGCGCTGGCCACGCTCATGGAAAAGTGCGTGGCGTCCTGATGCAGGCCCAGCAGCAGGTCGGATTCATCGATAACGCCCGCCAGTTGCTTGCCGTCGATCAATACCGGCAGTTGCGAGACATCCGCCAGGCGCATGCGCTGGAAGGCGGTGAGCAGGGTGTCGTCGGGGCTGACGCTGATCACCCGGCCATCTTCGAAACGGCGGGCGATCAGGTCGCGCAGGTCGCCGTAGTGCTTGTACTGCAACAGCCCGGCGTCGTTCATCCATTGGTCGTTGTAGACCTTGGACAGGTAGCGCGTGCCGGTGTCGCACACGAACGTCACCACGCGCTTGGGCTCGGTTTGCTCGCGGCAATAGCGCAGCGCGGCGGCGAGCAGGGTACCGGTGGAAGAGCCGCCAAGAATGCCTTCGGCCTTGAGCAGTTGGCGGGCATGGTCGAAGCTTTCTTCATCGCTGATGGAGTAGGCGTGGCGCACGCTGGACAGGTCGGCAATCGACGGAATGAAATCCTCACCGATGCCTTCCACGGCCCAGGAACCAGGAGTTTCAAGCCGACCGCTGCGGCTGTACTCGGCCATCACCGAACCCACCGGGTCGGCGAGCACCATGGCCAGTTCGGGCTGCACGCGCTTGAAGAAACGTGTCAGGCCGGTGAGGGTGCCGGCCGAGCCGACGCCCACCACAATCGCATCGACATCATGCTGGGTCTGCGCCCAGATCTCCGGTGCGGTGCTGGTTTCATGGGCCAGCGGGTTGGCGGGGTTGTTGAACTGGTCGGCAAAGAACGAGCCCGGAATATCCTTGGCCAGGCGCGCGGCCACGTCCTGGTAATACTCGGGATGCCCCTTGCCCACATCGGAGCGGGTGATATGCACCTCGGCGCCCATGGCCTTGAGGTGCAGCACTTTTTCCGTGGACATTTTGTCCGGCACCACCAGCACCACCCGATAGCCCTTGGCCCGACCGACCAGCGCCAGGCCCAGGCCGGTGTTGCCGGCGGTGGCTTCGATAATGGTGCCGCCAGGGAGCAGGCGGCCGTCGCGCTCGGCGGCGTCGATCATGGCCAGGCCGATACGGTCCTTGATGGAACCACCGGGGTTTTGCGATTCAAGCTTGAGAAACAGCGTACAGGGGCCGGTGTCGAAGCGGCTGACCTTGACCAGCGGCGTGTTACCAATCAGTTCAAGTACGGCGGGGCGGGAGAGGGTAGGCATGTCGTCACCTGGGTTGCGGGATGGGCACAGGGCGGGGCACAGCAAATCACAGCATGGCTTGAAACATAGGCCGCTATCGCCAGGCCCGCAACCGGGCGGTCCGATGCATGACTTTTTTTGGCGCATGGGCGATGGGGCAGCGCAAAATCGCGATTGCGATGCAGATCAACTGTGGGAGCGCACGAGCTTTAGCGAGGCCGCGATGGCGGCGGCACTGCTGGCATTTAGGTTACCTGACCCACCGCCATCGCGGCCTCGCTAAAGCTCGAGCGCTCCCACAAAAATCAGCGCCTGGCAATGGCCGCTTCGATGGCGGCAATGTCAATCCTGGTCATGGTCATCATCGCCTCGAACGCATGCTTGGCGACGCCCGGGTCTTTACTGGTGACCGCATCGACCAGTACCCGCGGCGAGATCTGCCACGACAACCCCCACTTGTCCTTGCACCAACCACAGGCGCTTGCCTGCCCACCGTTGTCGATGATGGCATGCCACAACCGGTCAGTTTCCTCCTGGTCATCCGTCGACACCTGAAAGGAAAACGCTTCACTGTGCTTGAATATCGGGCCGCCATTGAGGCCTACGCAGGGGGTCCCCAGAACCGTGAAATCCACCGTCAGAACATCGCCCTGTTTGCCGGCTGGGTAGTCGCCGGGTGCAAGGTGCACCGCCTTCACCTCGCTATTCGGAAACGTTTGGGCGTAGAAGTTTGCCGCCTCCAACGCATCGCCGTTGTACCAGAGGCAGACGGTATTTTTGTTGTTCATTGCAGACTCCCGGGTTGATAGGCGTGTGAAGTCTAGACCATGGTCCCGCCTTGTCGGCGCGCGTTCCCTTCACAACTGCTCAGCGATCGCGGCCTTGTCAATCACCGACCAGACGCGAGCGAATTTCCCGTCGACGCATTCATAGAACACGTTCTCGTCGAACACCACCGTCTTGCCATTGATCGGCAGCCCGAAAAATTCACCCCTGGGGCTGACCCGAAAGTTCAGCCGACTGGCGACCGTCGGCGGGTCGGCAACCAGCAACTGAATGCGGAACACCAGGTCGGGAATTTCCCGGAAGTCCCGCTCCAGCATCGCCCGGTACCCCTCCAGGCCGACCGGGCTTGCGTTGTAGGTGACATCGGAGTGGACAAAATCACCCAGGTGCTGCCAATCCTGGCGATTCAGACAATCGATATAGCGTTTGTAGAAGCTGGCGAGTGGGTCGCGGGTCATGGGCTACTCTCTTCGGTTAAACGCGCTCATCCACTATCGTCGGCAAATGGACGCCTGCGCAAGTGCCTGAACCCTTACGCCGCGAACGCCAGCCCAACCCCAGCACCATCAGCAAACCCAGCCCTGCCATCAACGCACCGGCCAGGGAAATGGCCGGATAGCCGAGCCCGGCGTTGATCACCGCGCCGCCCACTGCCGCGCCAATCGCGTTGCCGAAATTGAAGGCACCGATGTTCATCGCCGAGGCCAGGTTGGGTGCAGCTTTAGCCGCTTCCATCACGCGCATCTGCAACGGCGGCACCAGGGCAAAGCTGGCGGCGCCCCACAGCAGGATCGACAGTGCGGCAGGCAGCGGCCATTGCATCAGCACCGAGAAAGCCAGCAGCACGGCGATCAGCACCACCAGCGATGTGATGAGCGTGCGGTCCACCGAGCGGTCCGCAGACTTGCCGCCCCACACGTTGCCCAGGGTCAGCCCGATACCGAACAGCACGAGCATGCCAGTGACGAAGTTAGTCGATGCGTGGGTGACATCCCGCAAAATCGGCGCGATGTAAGTGAATACCGTAAACATTGCACTGGAGCCCACCACCGTCAGCGCCAATGCGGCCAGCACCGGCCCGCGACCCAGCACACGAATCTCCGCCATCAGGCTGCCGCCTTTCGGCGCGGGCGCATTCGGCAATGCCCACCATAGCGCCGCCATCACCACCGCACCCAGCCCGCTGATGCCCCAGAATGCCGTGCGCCAGCCAAAGTTCTCACCAAACCAGGTCGCCAGCGGCACGCCCCCGATGGTGGCCAGGGTCAGCCCCAGAAACATCGCCGCGACCGCACCCGCGCGTTTTTCCGGCGCTACCACACTCGCCGCCACGATCGCGCCAATGCCGAAGAACGCCCCGTGGTTCAACGACGTCACTAGCCTCGCGATCATCAAGGTCTGGTAATTGGTCGCCAGCGCCGACAGCAAATTACCCAGGGTGAAAATCGCCATCAGCCCGATCAGCAGATAGCGGCGCGGAACCCTGGCCGTCGCCAGCGTCATGATTGGCGCGCCAATCAACACGCCCATGGCGTAGGCACTCACCAACAGCCCGGCGGCGGGAATGGAAACGCCAAGATCGGCGGCAATACCGGGCAACATGCCCATGGGTGCAAACTCTGTGACCCCGATGCCAAAGGCACCGACGGACAACGCTACAAGGGGTGGATTGATACGCATGGGTGACTCCTCATCTGTGTGCCGAATGCTACAATCCAGGCTTTTAAAGCAGTAGCCCTCGATGGGGAACTACACCTTTGCGCAGGAGGCAAAAATGGACATGGGCGGCCGCTCCGGCGAGATGGAAGTGTTCACCCTGGTCGCCGAACACGGCAGCCTGTCCGGCGCGGCGCGCGCCCTGGGACTGACGCCTTCGTCCATCAGCCGCATCATCACCCGCACCGAACAGCGCATCGGCACCCGGCTACTGCTGCGCACCACCCGCGCCATCACCTTCACCGCCGAAGGCGAAGCCTACCTGCGCGGCGCCCGGCGCATCCTCGCGGACATGGCCGAAGTCGAAGACGCCATCACCGACCAGGGCGCCCCACGCGGGCGCCTGCGAGTCAGCGCAGCACTGGCCCATGGCCGCATGACCATCGTCCCACTGATCGCCGCCTTCAGCGCCCGCTATCCCGCCATCGTGGTCGACCTGATGCTCGGCGATGAAGTGGTGGACATCCTCGGCGGCCAGGCAGACGTCGCCATCCGCTTCGGCCCACTCCCCGACAGCCCCTTGACCGCCCGACACATCGACTCCACCGGCCAAGTCATCGTCGCCTCCCCGGACTACCTGGCCCGGCACGGCACCCCGGTGACGCCGCATGATCTACTTGAGCACAACTGCCTGCGCTTCAACTTTCGCCGGGCGGCTCCCGACTGGCCGTTTCGCATGGACGGGCGGGAATTTTCTTTAAAGGTGACGGGAACGATTGAGGGGAACAGCGGCGAGGCCTTGGCGCAATTGGCGAAGCTGGGAGCGGGGGTTGTGCGGGTAGGGGCATTCAGCGTGGCGCAGGATCTTGAACGCGGGGACCTGGTACCGTTGCTGGAGGCTTATAACCCGGGGGATGTGGAGCCGATTCATGCGGTGTTTGTGGGAGGCACGGCGATGCCGGCGCGGGTGAGGGCGTTTGTGGATTTTTTAGTGGAGCGGCATGGGGGTTGACGATATCCCTGGCTGTATCGCTTGGCCGATAGTTGGTATATGTCGGTTAAGCCCGAGGGCTACGGTGATCATTCGTGACGCCAGGGCCGGCGAAGAACTGCGCAGTGAAAGTCCATATCACTGCCGTTGAACCATAAAAAAGGGATTTCCATGAGAACGTTTCTGATCGCAGGCCTGGCCTTAGCCATGAGCGGCTGCGGCAATATTTCCAACATCCGTGCTTACTCCACGGCCTATGTTGAACCCGCCTCGGGTGATACCGCGCGCTTGCGCATCATCACCAATGGCATGGCGCGTGGCGTACCGGGCCGCGACTGCATCGACTGGCGCGTTCCCGGCGCCGGGGTGATGGCCGTGTCCGAATCCGGCTTTGCCGATCAAAATAATGGTCGCAGCCTGGGCATGCCCGAGAGCAACCGCCGAGTGGAAGGGCAAGCCCTGGCGCGTACTGAACTGAAAGTGCCGGCGGGTAAACCTTTCGCGATGAACTTCCAGAGTGAAGGCTACGCCTCCGGCGGCTATTCCTATAGTTGCCGGCAAAGCTTTCGTTTCACCCCGCAGGTGGGTGAGGACTATGAGCTGATCCTGTTGGAGAGCGGCCAGTGCCTGGTCGCGTTGCAACGCTTGAATGCAACGGGGAAACCGGAAAACGAGACGGTTGAGAAGGCAGGGCTCTGTAGAGCGATGGATGTTTTTTAGTTCAGTACGCCCGTACTCATTACAGTAACGGGCGGCTTCTGGCCAGCTGAGGGGCTTTGGGGCGTTGGTTGCTTTGAACTGGTCAGACCGTCGAAAGAGCAATCGCTTTTTCCAAGACCGCTTGTAACATCTGGTCCGGTGATTGTTCCTTGTTAAAGAAGCTCGGGGAGAATTTATCAGAGTTATTTTCAGTCGATTGCCTGAGCAGGGCGAGCGGCCCCGATTGTCCTAACTGCTCTTGGTAAAGACTTTTTATACTGTCCCTAAAGCCATCAGGGTATGCCGCTTTCTCGACCGCTGGAAGATCATCGAAATAGTCCATGATGCCTTTGAAGATTTCACTGTTGTCACCGCCGTTTGTTATATTGGCGTACAACTTGGAAAAATAGGTTTCATCTTGCTTACTAAGCTCCCCATAAGCGGCATATCGTTCTGCATCCGTATAGGTTCCTGAATCATCATAAACAATATTGCTTAGCCCGTTTCGGGCCATACCTTCAAATGGGTTTGGAAGTTTTTCGGGGGGGCGCTTAGAAAGCCCAATTGCGTAATCCAGTGACTGCTGACCTAACGCCAAACGGGCAGGGTCGTCTGTTTTGGGAAGTAGATCCTCATTATTAAGATTCCCGCCAGCAATCCGCTGCCCGAAATTGTACACATCGCTCTGAGCTTTTGCATATTGTCCTTTTAAATCCCTATTGGACATAGAGGCTTGTTTGTTATCAGCGTTACTTAATGCGTAAAGTGCCCGTGCAGAATCGGAGATTGTGATGGTTTCCGTCGTCTTGGGGGTGGCATCCCCTGAAGGTAAATTTACAGGGTTGGACGAAGGCGGCTTCTCTTGTGTAGACACTTTTGCCTGTGTGCTTGCTTGATACGATTTAATCGACATATCCATGGTGATACTCCATAAACCGTATCCACCACACTGGTCAGGGCAAATGTGGTCGTTGCAGACGGCAGAATCGTACTTGGGGAGGGGCTACACTCCCTGAAAAGTAATCGAAAGTGTAGGCGGCTGGACCGGTCGTAGAGTTCTTTACCTTGACGGTGACGATTATGCCTGCCTGGGCAGATGCAATCATAGAGGCGAATAGAGTTGCTGCCCCGAACAGTTTAGCGAATCTCATAAATATCCCTTTAATTTGAGAATCACTATGACTCTTGTCCTTGCGCGTCGTCTTGTATAGAAAAAACAGCAAGACTCAACCTTTATAGCGGCAGGCAACCAGAATTCTTTAAGCCAAGGGTTACTGTTTTTGACATGTCGGATGAATAAAGATTTCACAACCTGCAGGAACTAACGCATATCCAGCCTGCAACCCTTCAATTTCAATAGCTTGCGCAGTGGTGCCAGTTGCAGCAACCGGCTATCACAGTCTGGACCCAAAGCTGACGGAGGCGACAGGCGGCAATCGGCCAAAAAAGGTCACTTCGTATTATTCGAAATGTCAGAGTCGTAGAGAATACGAGCATCGCGAAAACCTTCAGCGTTCTGTGCCACCCACATCCACAATGGAATCATCTGCGCTAGCAGTCCCCGCCCAAGCTCGGATAATTCGTAGTCGACACGTGGCGGTACCTCGTTGTAATCCTGGCGTATTACCAAGCCGTCTCTTTCCAACTGGCGCAAGCTACGGGTCAACATCCGTTGCGTCACGCCGCTCATGCGCCTGGCTATCTCTGCATGCCGCAGCCGTCCCGCCACACCTAGTGTATGGACGATTCCCAGCGACCAGCGATTACCAGCATGGCTGAGAACTTCCCGCTTCAGACCACCATCTTCTGCGCTGAGCGCTTCGCATGCAGCTTGCGACTGCCTAATGATTTCTTCGGTATCCATGCGCCCCTCAGGATCAATCGTGTACCTACTTATGGGCAGGCTCCAATGGTGACAGGATAACTCTCCCTCACGTTCATCAGCACAGTAGAGAAAAATTTATGCAAACGCCAAAACCAGTGGAAACCGACAACATTCTGGTGCTGGGGGCCGGTGAACTCGGCATGTCCGTACTGCGTGAGCTGGCCAGGACTACGCCAGACAAGAAGGATGCCGGTGTTCGTATTACGGTGCTTCTGCGTCCACCGTCGACCATGATTCAGGACGCGTCTAAAACGCGCGCCATTGGAGAACTCCGTGGGCTAGGCATAGACATTTTGCAGGCTGACGTCATTAACGATTCCGTTGAGGAACTTGCCGAGCATTTCTCCCGATTCGACACGATCATCAGTTGCGTAGGTTTCATAGCGGGTGCGGGCACCCAGCTCAAACTCACCCGTGCAGTGCTTCAGGGGAGTGTAAGACGCTACGTGCCCTGGCAATTTGGCGTGGACTACGACGTGATTGGCAAAGGCAGTGCGCAGGATTTATTTAATGAGCAACTTGAAGTTCGCGAGCTACTGCGTGCGCAGCGCGCTACCGAATGGATCATCATCTCCACCGGAATGTTTACAAGCTTCTTGTTCGAGCCCGCGTTTGGAGTGGTTGATCTGGCAGAAAATACCGTTCATGCGCTAGGCCGCTGGGATAATCAGGTCACCGTTACTACCCCAGAAGATATAGGGATGCTGACGGCGAAGATTATGTTCGCCAAGCCGCGCCTCGCCAATCAGGTGGTCTTCGTGGCCGGAGATACCCTGACCTACGCACAGTTGGCGGATGCGGTTGACGCAACACTCAACCGAACGGTATCTCGCATTGAATGGAGCATTCCCAAATTGAAGGACGATCTCAATGCTGCGCCGAATGACTCGCTAAGCAAGTACCGAGCTGTGTTCGCTGAAGGTAAAGGAGTCGCTTGGGATAAGAGCCAGACCTTCAACGCTGCAAACGGCATTGAGCTGACGACGACCGTCGGTTGGATTGAGCAGAACCTGAAGTGAATGGGGCGGCCTGCTTCGAGAGTTAGAGCGAGGGCTGTCCCACCGCTTTTTGCGAAAGACGGCAGTCGTAACGCATCGTTTGCTCCTTCGTTTCTGATACTTGGCAGAAAGCACTGACTCATGATACTTGTAAAGTTACATGAATGTGAGGGCGACGCGATGCGTGAATTTGAGAATGCTGTTCACTGGGACGCTGCAGCAAAGCACTATCAGAAAACGGCTCACCCCTTCACTGCACAGTTCGCAGAGGCGGCGCTCGCACGGATCTCGCTTACATCACAAAGCCGCGTGCTGGATGTCGCCACTGGCACCGGAGCCCTCGCGTTGGCAGCAGCGCGAGCCGGCGCACAGGTTATGGCAACGGACTTTTCCCCCGCCATGGTGGCTTGTGTGAAGAACGCGGGACTTCCCAATGTGGAGGCCCGAGTCATGGACGGCCAATCGCTCGATCTGCCCGATGCAAGCTTCGACGCGACGTTCTCGATCTTCGGTGTGATCATGTTTCCTGAATGGCGCAAGGGCCTGGCTGAAATGCAACGGGTCACCGCCATCGGGGGATATGGCATTGTCGCAACCTGGCAGGAAATGGGTGCGGCATCGTTTCTTTTATTAGGGAATGTCAGGCGAAAGCTTTTCCCGGACCGCGAGGGCATGGCGATGCCCGAGGCAGTAAAAGCGTTGAGCAACCCACAGGATTTCGCCCGCGAACTGATCGCCGCCGGGTTTCGGGACCCCGTCATCGAGAGCGTGACGCATGCTTATCAACTGGAGGTGAAGTCGCTCGATAACCCCGACGAAGTGTTTGGAATGTCGCCCGACTGGACGAGCCTGACCGAGATAGAAAAGGCAGCAGTGATTGCGCACGTCAGGGAAATGGCAGGCAATAATCCGGTCTTGTCCATTCCATCTACCGCATTGATCGCGGTTGCGCAGCGATAATGATCAGTAGCTGTCGAACTATGAGAACAACATCTGGGAGCGGCTGGTGACGATAACGGTATCCCCATTGGGCATGGCCGTTGATCCGTCCGCCCCGGATAATCCAGAAGTGCTGACCCTTTTGGGCCGTAAGGTGAATGGCGTTATCTACAACGCTGTAAGCGGCAAAGTAAGCCTTGCCTGACCACTTCAACTCTCGTCTCGATCCGAGCCGCCATTTTTTTGAACGGTGCACTGAGCCGAGCTATCTATGACGCAATAGCTCCTTACGACCGATTCTGTTGAAAAAATCGGTTTGCTCGAACTGCTTGAATATTGACGGATGAAAACACTTCTTTTTCACGCTGCTACGTGAAATCAGTACGGAAAATTTTGCGGAAAGAAAGGTTTTCTATCTTAAATATGTCCTTTTTTACCCGAAACCGAAGTCGAATTTTTCAACAGAATCGACCTGAGGCGGTCGTCCAGATGCTCATCTCTGCTCGGTAGACAACCTCGAATAAAGTAAAAAGTCTCTAGGTGTCCCACGGACCATCCGGTAAGAACGCAGTAGTCCTTCGTGCTGAAAATGACAACGCCGGAGAACATTTTCAGAGCGTGCATTTGTGTGCAGAACCGTTGCTTGCACACGAACAAAGCCGTATGCGGAAAAGGACCATCGAGTAACCGCGTCGCATACTGCGCTAGCAATTCCCTTTCCCCAGTGCGATGGAGCGATGTCATAGGCTATTTCGGACGTTCGGTTGGCGTTTGAGAGGGTGTGAAAGCCGATCGTGCCGACCAATTGCTGGCTATGATTTTCAACAATGGCCAGACGCCGCACCGAATCCACAGACGTTGAATCGAACGCGTCAAACATGGGTAACAGGTCCTCAATCGAATGCAAGTCCCAACTCGTGTGTTCAAACACCTCCGGCAAGGTGAGATATGTATACCAATCATTCGCGTCCGATCTTTCTAGCTGTCGTAGGAAAACTGCAGGATGCTCGGAGCTTGGGGGCACATTGATTCGCATCTCACGTCCTTTTTCATAAGTGGCAATAAGCGACTGTGACCACAGATGCACTATCGCTACATCAACGCTATCCTAGCCCATCCGCACGCAAGACTACTTGGCGATAGCTACGCTACTGGCCGTTTTTTGCCTATCGTGACCAGCTGAAAATGATTCAAAGCAGTCGGCCGACCTGGGAGCATGATTGGGATGACGTGTACCAGTGGGCTGCGGAGTCAACATGAAGGTGTTTTCGCTTTTCAGGCATGATGGGCGTGTTGAGCGTGCCTAGTGCTATCGAAGTCCAGTCGGCAAACTCGCCTTGGGATCATGACCAGAACAATGGTGAGCCACAGTGCGTGCAGAATTCGCGTAACACTGTCTCTGAGGATGTGTAGGCTTTAATGCTGGTGGCGCCGAAAAATATCCGTAGAGCGTCACGGGGAACGCTGCCGCACGAAGCGAATGCTGCCCCGTGACCTTTTCGGCATTGGCGGCAATGGCAATCTACCACCGGCGTGCCCACGGCCCACATCAAGATTCCCAGAGACCTCAGAAGGGTTTCGTGCCCGATCAGAGAAGATTGACCTCAATGGAGATTCAACGGATCACGCATCTTCCGCCCCAAATCCTCGACCTGGAAAAAGCGGCAGTTGCAGAAGGCTTCAGGTTTCTCACCCGGCTGACTTCAGAATGGCAATCAGGCACCCATCGCTTTGATGCGCCTGGCGAATGCCTCATGGCGGCTTATCTGAACCAGCAACTTGTGGGCATTGGAGGCCTGTCGGTTGATCCGTTCACCCATGACCGTACAGGAAGGCTGCGACGTGTGTATGTGGCGCCTGCGTCACGCGGGCAACAGGTTGGCCGCAGATTGGTTAACGCATTGCTTGCCCACGCCGCGTTGCATTTTGAGCGTGTGCGTCTCTACACCGATACCTTGGAGGGGAGCGCTTTTTACCTGCGCTGCGGCTTCAATCGAATAGAAGATGCTCATGCGAGCCATATCGTTCGGATCACAAAACTTTGAATTTTTCGGGTGTCGGCGATTAGAAGCCGTCCGCATCTAGGGAAAGTAATCTCTGTAAACTTCAGGGATTCGAGGGTCAGAATGAATAATCTGCTATCCATTGCAAGCCATAAATCTAAACACAGCCTGGGCTTCTATCCGACCTTTGCCGTTGACGGAGTACCTATGGAGGTTTGGCTACCTCGGCACAATCGAGAAGCTGAGCTACACTTGGTAGCCGCTCATTCAGGCTTGTACAGCGATAAAGACACCTGTTTGGTATGGGACCGGATTTACTCAACAGCGCCGGGCTGGCGGACCTTGGTTCCACTACTTGTTTGCTCTGATGACTTGGATCTGACTTGTACCGTCATAGTCGCTGAGCAGCATGCCGGTGAGCACTATGTCCAGTGGCGCCGATTTGGCTTGCTGAAGGATTTAATTACGCTGCAATCCCCTGCTGTTGATTGGTACGACTCAATACCAAGCCTGACTTTCGAACGCTCCCAGTTCCAGAGCGTGCTGGACGCGTTCCGAAAACAGGAGAATATTAAAATGGATTGGGACTAGCAGCGACAAGTCTACCTTTTTCGGTCACTTGCTTATCCCCTCTAACGAGTGAGATGAAGCGCACGTGGGGGATTGGCCACAGGAAAACGTATGAGCTATGACATCATCATCTTAAAGCCGGTAGGCTCCCGCACTGATAATTTGGCAAACGTCGATCAAGTTCTGGATATCGGGGATGAAGGATTGGTCCTCAGGTCCTTAAGCTGGTGCTCCCGGGTGCATCCAAGGGGTGTTTGTGAAGGACGAGTCCTTCACAATTGAGGGCAGCTTTTCAGGAAAGCCGTTCACGTCCATCCATTTATCACTTAAGTTCGGCGCTTGTTAGTCCGATTTATCCTTCAGCGTCGTTCAAGGGCTTCTGTCAGAGCTATGCGATTCCCTCCAGACTCACGCACTTTCGGTAACTGACGACACCCTGATCAGTGCGTCCGGTGACCAGGCGCTGATTCTTCGGGTCGGTCAGGGACCGGTCGCTTTCTGACATTCACGGTCCGTCTGCTTCTGGCCGATAGCTGCTGCTCACTGACGACCGCTTTCGACCCTAAGCAGTCAGTCTCGCTCAGCTTGAATAAGGCCGCAAGAAACGGATAGTAGTGCTGTACGAATTCCAGCCTGATACGACTCCAACCAATAGGAGTTTAACCATGGCATTTCGTATAACTGGCCTTTCCCCCGAGCCATTCCAGTCGCTGTTTGGGTTGCCCGACAAAGAGCTAGCCTCTCTCGGGATAAAGCGTTACATCGTTGACAGAAACCCAGGCTTTCCTGACCGTATCGAAATAAAGGATGCAGAGCTAGGTCAGAGTGTGCTTTTACTCAACCATCTCTCTCAATCAGCCGAGACGCCATACCGTGCCTCACACGCTATCTTCATACGAGAGTGGGCCACGCAAGCTTATGACGCAGTCGACCAGATACCCCAGTCTATGCGAATCCGTTTGTTATCACTTCGCGCATTCGCTGATGATGGGATGATGCTCAATGCCGACGTCGTTGATGGAATAGCAATGGAGCCAGTTGTTACTCGGATGTTTGCCGACCCAGAGGTTAGTTACATTCACGTTCACAATGCCAAGCAGGGTTGTTACTCCGGGAGAATAGATAGGGCGTAGTCGCCGCAGTCTTGGTGGCTAGCTCCTTTTTTTACTTTTCTGGTCCCTATTGGCCGAAAACTGAATGTCTGCGTGGAACAGGCGAACTTGAAAGATCGATAGCGAGTTGGTACGTTTCGGTCTCCTTGCTGATGGTTGCCCGAGAATGGAAAACGATTCGTCGTTGCAGATCGAACGCGCCGCTTATGAGGAGTTCGCGCGGTTGTGGAGCCTGGGAAGCTTCGAGCAGCAGCGACTGGGCCAAGCGTTCTATAACCACTTCAAATTGCACAAACTCACTGATCAGGCTGCATTGCGCAGCCTTTATGAGGCAGACGGCGAGAAAGCGTCGGGCTTGATCTTGAGGCTTTTTCATCTAGAGTGAGTGACAGCTATCGGCCCAGAGTGTGTAAAAACGCTTCGTCAAAATTGAAGTGTGCGCGTCTACGTTAAATCTGAAATTTATCGGCACGTCTGCAGATGTGGATTTCACGTAGAAACGCGATTTCCAGTCCGGTTTTGAGCACCTGACGTGCTCAAAACCGTTTTTACACAGTCTCGGCCAAAAGCTGCCGCTCACTTGAGATAAATTTCGAACGCCCCAAAGCCTGTTAACATGCGTCTCAACGCGCACATTGACCTATTCGAAGAAAATCTTTAAGCGCCGCCTGATAGAGCTTAAATGGCTGATTGTCCGTATTGAATAGTGCAAATGGAATCAACGTGAGATGTGAAAACGACGTAGAGTTTATCGTGTAGGTTTTCTGCCTGCAAAAGCGCTGACCCTTATTCAATATAAAATCAAACTTGAAAAGGTTAGTCCGCGTACACCAACTGGGGATCAAACCCAGACTCAAGCCCGTCAGGTAATCTTGTCCGCAAGCGCCGCCAGATGAGAACTCCGAGATCTTGATTTCTAACGCCGGCAGGGTTGGGGCGGCGAGGCTGGAGCCCGTATCCCGTGCATCGGGAACAACCTTGAGTGTCGCTGCGTATGCGCCCTTACCGAAGCGACTGTTTTTCCATGGGGAGTTTATTGCGTAACTGAAGCTGGAGATGATTTCTTGTGTCTCGGGTTCAGCGGGTTCGTGGATTGTCGGCTGGGACGAATAAGATGTGCAGCCGGAACAGAATATCGCAATGCTGACAAACACCAACCCATTGGCTTTTAAGCGACGCATACTCAGCTTTCCCTAACTATCAATTAGCCGACATTCCTGTGACTTAATACCGTATAGCATATTATCTACACACCATATTGCTGAATCAGAATAACAGGGCAGGCTGTACGCGCGACACATCGGGAGAGAGAAAAGGCCGCGGCGATGCTTTCTTTGCCCCAATCCAATGCGAGCCCGCGAACTGATCGCCGCCGGGTTTCTGGACCCTGCCATCGGGAGCGTGACGCATGCTTATCAACTGGATGTGAGGTCGCTCGATAACCCCGACAGAGTGTTCGGAATGTCGCCCGGGCAGTTGCAGGGACGACTCGCCGCTGTCGCCATGAGGGTATGGGGCAACGGCACCCGCCCTCCGCTAACGCGGCCTTTTATCCAAGTTAAATTTGCTCAACAATGCGGCACCGTCAGTGACACCAAGAATCTGATCGATTGCAGCGATTTTAAAGCTTGCATTGGCGATCTGAAAGTCTGCGTTGTTGTATGCGGCCTCCGCCTCATTGTGGAGCGCGTAAGCCATATGCGCCGCGACACGGACGCTCATGGAAGCATCTACATCTGTGCCCAAATAATCGGCAAGCAATGTCCTGATCTCAAGCAGTGCGAGCGCGAGTAGCCTGGTTTGGTCAGTTTGCATAAAGTGATCTCGTATTCTAGAAGCGAGAGTGCTAGTGAATTCGTAAGGTTACATAAACGCTCGGTCTGGTAAAAGTGACGATTGGGATCAAGCGTCTATGTTATTTATCAGTTCGCGCCAGACGTCCCTGGCCTTCTGTTCCGAAGTAAAAACTTGTACTTTTGGATGCCAGAACTCCCCCTCAATTACTATGCATTCCAGGGTAGAGTCTTGAAACGTAAAGATATAATGGATGGCATCTTCTAGAAACCGCTGTTTATTGTGTCGCGGATGAATGGCGTTTCTCTGCTCAAGCTCTGCTAGCCAAGGCGAATTATCTATTCGATGAATGTGGTAATGCTTGAGGCCAAGTCTAATAAGCGGATGCCCCCCCAAAGCCTCGTCGTTTGGGGCGCCGAACTGAATTTTTTTAACCAGGGGGAAATGGATTACAACTATTTGTTCCCTAGCGGTGCAATACCGTACACATAGCTGCGTGTCGGTGGCAAACACGACGGGTTCGGGCGACGTACTTGGCTGTGGCCAGCGGTCGAGCAGCACTACGGTTGCGAATGACATATCGAAGCCTAGTGAACAAACAGGGGGCAATCAGAGTGGGAGAACGACGCGTTGTCGTCAAATGTTTCTGATCGCTATGGGACTATAGGGGGCAGACCACGATTAATCAGAAAGTCAGGGTCGGACCACACTCTATATAGGGGTGGCCTGACCCCGTTTGTACTTGAAGTCAGGTATCCGAGTCGGATCCCTGCTCCACTTGAGTGCTTACCCCAAACAATCGGTCGGCTATCTGTCGACCACGCTCCAGCCCCTCAGCTGTCAACCAAATCGATTTGTTCTTGTTCACTGGATTGCTGATGAAGCCCTGTTCATGCAATCGGCTCATGGTCTCGAAGTCGAACCCTTTCCAAGCATTGCCGTTATCAAAACTGAAGGTTACCAACAGGGCAAGCATGGCTTCTTCAATCAGTTTATCGTCGTATTCCATGATCGTTGCTCCGCTCGTTCTTTAAACTCATCTTAAGCCCTACCTGGCCATCAAGATGGACAGCGCGTTTGACTATGCGACACCGGTTTGCGCACCCAAGGCGTTGTAACCAGCGTAATCATCGGTCATCAGGTAGTCACGATAGCGTTCGAGCAATCAAATTCAGCAAGGGTTACGGGGTTTTGAGGATCAGCAGTCCGCTATGACTTGCGCCCGAAAAGACGCTGACGCAACAGCACGTTTTCTTCTTCAAGACGAACGATGGTACCGACTCGTTTTTTCAATTTCCCCCAACCCCTTTATGGCAATTGCCCACGTAATACCGCCTTTTAAGCTTGCTGAAACGTTTCATCGAGTTTATAAATCGCACACAACTCCAAAAAAGGCTACCGCCATGACCCCACTCAAACTCGTTGTCGCCCTCAGCGCACTCTCTGCCGCTTCCCACGCCATGGCCTGGGATTACGTCCTCCTCGACACTGACAAGGCCGCGCAGAATTGGCAGGTCACCAGCCAGCAACTGGGCGTGCAAACCGACAAACCCTTCAGCGTGACACTGCGCACCTTGCACGGTGGTCGGCAGGAGGGGGTGAGTATTGTCGACATCGATAACGGCACGATGAAGCTCTCGGTGGTGCCGACTCGCGGTATGAACGTGTTGCAGGCTTCGGTCGGCGATGTGCGCATGGGATGGGATTCGCCGGTCAAGGAAGTGGTCAATCCTTCCTTTATCGAGCTCAATGGTCGCGGTGGGCTGGGTTGGTTGGAGGGTTTCAACGAGCTGGTCACTCGGTGCGGCTACGAGTGGGTCGGTCACCCCGGCATCGACAATGGCGAATTGCTGACCCTGCATGGTCGGGCCGCGAATATTCCTGCGAATAAAGTCACCCTGCACATCGATGAAAAACCGCCGTACGCCATCACTCTGCGCGGTGAGCTGAAAGAGCAGGCGTTCAAGAAGGTCGATTTTTCCGTGGCGACCGAACTGGTCACCGAGCCCGGCAGCGTTGTGTTCGCGCTCAACGACACGCTGACCAACAACGGTGACTATGCGAAGGAATACCAGGCGCTGTATCACAGTAACTTCAGCACCCCGTTCCTGGAGCAGGGCGCGCGGTTCGCCGCGCCGGTGAAGCAGGTGTCGCCGTTCAACGACAAGGCCAAGGCCGAATTGGCCGACTGGCAAACCTACCGCGCACCCACCAAGGACTATGACGAAACCGTGTACAACGTAGTGCCCTATGCCGATGCCAAGGGCGATACCTTGACCGTGCTGCATAACAAGGCCGGCAGCCTGGGCGTGTCGGTCGGTTTCAATACGCAGACGCTGCCGGTATTTTCCCTGTGGAAGAACACCGATACCCAAGGGCAGGGCTATGTCACGGGGCTGGAGCCGGGCACGAGTTTTTCCTACAACCGCCGTTATCAGCGGCCACTGAACCTGGTACCCACCATCGAGCCCAAGGCACACAAGCAGTTCCGCATCAGCTACAGCTTGCTGGCGGATAAGGCGGCTGTGGACAAGGCCTTGAAGCAGGTCAGCGAAATTCAGGCCGGGCGGGAAACTGAGGTGCGGCAGACGCCGTTGGTTGATTTGACCAAGGAGTAGCGCGGTCGGGCGCCTGCACTGCTTGCGCAGGCAGGCGCGGGATTCACGCCCGACGCGCCGTCAACAAAACCGTGGCCGCCGCCGACAACAGCCCCGCGCAGCAACGATTGAAGAGCCGCTTGCCGCTCGGCTCGGCGAACCAGCGGCGCATGTGCAGGCCCATGTAGGCGTAGGCGCTGATGGCGATCCATTCCAGAGCCAGGAACATCGCGCCCAACAACGCGAATTGCGCGGTGATGGGTTGGCCGGGCACCACGAACTGCGGCAGGAAGGCGGTGAAGATCAGGATGGCTTTGGGGTTACCTGCCGCCACCAGAAACTCCTGCCGCGCCAGGGCCCATAAGCCCACCTTGTTGGCGGCGATGTCCGCTTCTGCCTGCGGGTCTGCGCGCCACAGCTGATAGGCCAGGTAAAACAGGTACGCAGCGCCGAGCAGCTTGATCCCGTAGAACAACAATTCCGACGTTTGCAGCACCACCGCCAGCCCGGCGGAGGCGAGGGCGATCATGCCGGCGAAGGCCAGCAAGCGGCCGATACCGGCGAGGCAGGAGGTGCGGTAGCCGTAACGGGTGGCGTTGCTCACCGACAGCAGGTTGTTGGGGCCGGGTGCCATGTTCAGGGCGAAACAGGCAGGCAGGAAGAGGGCGAGGGTGGGAAGGTCCATGGCGGCTCTGGATTGGGTTGGGCGGGAGTGTCGAGAATAAGGGCTGTTGGGGCGGTGCGGCAATCCACTCAAGCGCGATGGATGTTCAATGCGTGCATTTGGCTTGCCGTATAGGCATAGGTATTTACACAGCTCTGTAGCGCTCAACCGTAACCACGATGCGAAGCGAGTCGCTCTTGATCTTGATCTGCTTTTGATCTGAGGCGCCCCGTTAAACCACGCTGGCCGAACGCAGGCTTGAATCCGTGGGTAACCCGGCAGGACGCCGGGTTAGCCGCACTGGGCCATGGATGGCCCATTGCGGCGGCCCACGGATTCAAGCCTTCGTTCGGGCACACCGAGCCTAGGCGAGGTGCCGAGTGGTGGGGCAAGAGCGTTTTGCTTACTTTTGCGCTTTTCAAAAGTGAGCCGCCGTCAGGGCGGAACCCTAAGTGGCCGTTACCGCAGAAACGGATATGTACTCGGTCTGATCCAACATCCTGGTCGGCCCTGAGGCCGTCATCGGGGGCAAGCCCCCTCCCACATTGACCGAGGCGCATCAGTTGGATAGCTGTCGCCTGGGAGACAACGGCAGCTAGCTCCCGCGCCACGTGTTGGTGTCATACCGAAGCTTTGTAGATACTCATGCGTATAGGGGGTCATTTAAAAATAAACCGATACCCCACAATATAAGAACCCACTTTGTTTGCCCGAGCAGTCACCCATACGGCATTCATGCCGCGCTGCCGTTGTTTGTCCAAATCCGATTGATTTGTACAGAGTTCAATCCAGCGTCCGGTGTTTATGTCCTTGATGCGCAAGCCAGCCTCGCAACGGCTGAATTTTCCAGCGGAGGGCCCTGGGTAGGTGATTTCATACGCCGATTCGTAGTGGATGATGTCCCCGGGCAATAGGTAGACGCAGACAGCGTAAATATTGATGGAGCACGCAAGACCCAAGCAGAATCCGCCGAAAAAAGGGTCTACGGCCTGTGTTGGCTTCCGTTGAGCGGGCCGAGCGTAGAACGCCTTTGCTGCAAAGATCAGCCCTATGACAAGTCCGGCTGTTATATAAGTGGTCCATTCCGGAATGGATGCCATCAGAACCGCTCGCATGCCAATGCGCGCGGCCCACAACATATAAAGTATCCAGGCACCAAGCAGTGAACATACGATCGCCAGGAGCGCTACTTTTTTTAACCGGTTCTCCTGTAAAAGATTCTTCAATTTTTGCGTGCTCTGTTTGTTCTAATCATGAGGATGGCGCCGAGATTGCCCATCATACAGAGACGCCTCCAATGTCCGCACCTGTGGGGTCGCCTTACTGCATGGGGTTAAGATGCAGAACATATTTCACTGGCTTCGAACGGAGGAAACACCTTGCTGAGCATTGGAGTCTTGGGCGTCGGCGAATTGACTGAGAAAGTGGTGATCGGCCTGCGGCGTGGCGGTTTTACCGGGCGGGTGCTGTTGTCGCCCCGCAATCAGGCGCGCGCCGAGCAGTTGGGCAAGGTTTGGGCGTGCGAGGTCATGGCCGACAACCAAGAGGTTGTCGATGGGGCCGACCTGCTGTTGCTCGGTGTGCGCCCCGATGCAGTCGAAGGGCTGTGCAGGGATATTCAACTCAAACCGGGGCAACCTCTGGTTTCCCTGGTAGCCGGCATGACACTCAAAGACCTGGCGCGCTGTTTCCCACAGGCGCAGCCAGTGCGGGCGATGTTGTCCTATGCCGCCCAGATCAACCATTCGACCGTGGTAGTTACGCCGGCGGGTCACGTCCACGAGGCGTTGTTGGGCACCCTCGGCTCGCTGATTGTGATGGATCAGGAAGACGCCTTCGAGTTGGCCACCGTAGCGGCGTGCATGAATGGCTGGTTCTATTTCTTTCTCAACGATCTTCAGCAGTGGTTTACCGAAAAAGGGCTGACCCAGGCGCAGGCCCGCCAATTGGTAATGGGCAACATGCAGGACTGCCTGGCCAGCGCCAGTCATCAACCCCTGGTCAGTATGGCGAGTATGGGCGATGCCATCGCTACCCCCGGCACCTTTACGGCAGCCGGGCTCGATGTGCTTCGTGACAAAGGTGCGCAGCAAGCGTGGGCGGCGGCGTGCGATAAAGTGCTTGAGCGCCTGCAGACCGGGGAGTTTTATAGGCGCAGGTGATCCAAGAGGTTTGCTATTCATCAGGCATTTGGCTGGACTTATCTTGTCGAATTCCTAAGTGCCCGACATTGTCTAGCTTTCGATCTCGTCCGGTTCAGTCGACTTGATCTTCTTTAGATTCGACAGCGCGACCTCTTTGAATCGTGATGAAAGGCGGCGTAATCGCTTATGCATAATGATCGAATACACGCATGCGACGGAGCAGATGACCGTTACGACGGTTTGGTACTCAGGGGGAGCATAAAAAAATGCGGTGACGGATCCCGCAAAAGCATTGAGGGCGGCGCCACGGGCAATCCGGTCCCTGCTGACATAGGCCTCCATTGTCCTGACGGCATCTGGAACTGAACGCGCTAGAATTGCAGCACTTCTTTCATAAGAGTCTTCCTTCGGTGTTCCCGCGATAGCGCGATATATCGATGAGAGACCTTGTCGAAGGTCTTTAAGGACATTCAGCCTTTTTCCGAATAGGCGGAATATTTCTCCAGTCCTGCGTATCAGATAGGATGAGGTGGTGTCGACGTAGATGCCTAAGATATAGGCGATGGGTAAGTAAACTACAATGAAAACCTCTTTGTATTCATTTATTTTATGGAATGGGATCGGGTAGTGGTTGTCAAGTATGACTGTCAACCAGGCTGATGCGACCACGCCAGAAATAAGGTATTCGATCAGTGCTACGGCAAATTGCATTTATTTCTCCGGTAGAGCGTATTCAAGCGCCCATGTGGCTAGGTGTTGGGATGGCGTGCACGCCGAGGACTCAGATATATCCCTGTTGCGGTAGTAACTTGAATGGGGTGGTGTTGATGTCCTCGTAATCTTCTCGCTGGATGAGGATTTCGGTTTTCTTTCTGAGCTGCTGGATTTTTTTCATTACGTTTTGGTGCGCTGGCAAAAAAAATGACTCGTTACCAAAGTAGGGCACAGAGAGAAGTTGTCTTTTCTTCTTGGCAGTGGGCAAAAGCATCTGCTCGTAGCATGGGCGGTACTGTTCATCGCAGCGAGCAAGCCAACCGGCGTGCAGGCGCGCGGCGGGAAAACTGTCCTCGGTCATTGCGAGATTCGTGACAGAGTCAATTGTCCCCCATGTGGCGTCGTGCTGGTTTCTCTGCACTTTTACAGAGTCGTAAGCGATTCCGTGATGCGTTTCATAGTTGCAATAATCGTTGTAGACCCGTCTGATAACCTCATAGAATCTTTCGTCTTTAGTTGCAAATAAAGAACTCAGCACTTGTGAAAATCTGGAGCCGTCGTGGGCTGCATACGTGAAGTGTGTATCTTTGCTGAACGTAAGATAACTGAATAGAAAATAGTCGCCAGGCTTGATGCCACATTCTTTTAATGCAATAAACGGATGGTCGGCCAAATAAAGCTTGCGTTCGCCCTCGGCGTTGAAGCGGTCGGCACGGACTTGCCCAGCGTTGGATGTTGGGGGGAAGAAGTCATCGACCTTCAGAGGGGTTGATAACAGCTGGTCAAATTTTTCCTCGCTTAGTCTTCGAACTCTTGAAAAGACCGAGCCTTTGCAGTAGGTGCGCGATACCATCTCAAACTCCGCAAAGCTGAAGCTTGTGGGTGATGAGTCTGGCATGAGAAATTTTCGGATCGCTTCACAATATCCTTCTACCCCTCGGCAGGGATCAAACTCGTCGAAATTGGGTATAGGAGACGAGTAGAAGCGCCGCGCGAAAGGCGGCTCTATTTTCATACTTAAATTCCTTTTAAGTTATCGAGCCCTGCTGGCCCTGAGCACAGTCACCCCGACCGTTGTAGTCAGGCGGGTGCATTATGTCTTACTGCGCCTGCCCGCCGCAAAGTGTCTCTGCCAGGTTCAGGGGTAATCGACTTTAGGCAACGCCAGGCTCTTGTTTATCCAGCGGCACTCTCACCTGAAACACCGTGCCCTGTTCCGTGTCGGAGCTGACCTCAATCGATCCACTATGGGAGGCGACGATTTCCGAGGCGATGAACAGGCCAAGGCCCAGGCCTTCGGTGGGGCCGTGGTGGATGGCGGTGCGCTGGGAGAAACGGCCCATGGGGTTGAATATGAACGGGAGCACGTCCTCGGGTATCGCTTCACCGCTGTTGCGCACAGTGAAGACGGCGAAGTCCTCGTGCATGCCCAGCTCGACCTGGATAGGCCGTGTGGTGTCGCCATGTTGCACCGCGTTGCTGATGATGTTCGAAAACACCTGCTCCATCCGCCCGCCGTCAAACTGCCCAGATACGTTTGTGTTCGCGTCGAACATCACGATGGCTTCGGGATGAAACGCGCGAATTTCCTCGACCACGCGCTGGCACAGCGGCGAGAGGTTTATTTCGCTGGTTTTGACCGGGATGCCCGGCCCCATCTGGCAGCGAGTCAGGTCAAGCAGGTCGCCGACGATCTGGCTTGCCCGGCGCACGCTGGTGTAGACCTGATTGGCGATCTTGGTCGCCCGCGCCCCGGCGTCCTGGGAGCGGCGCAACACGTCGGCACCCAGCAGGATTGCGCCGAGTGGGGTGCGCAAATCGTGGCCGAGGATGCCCAGGAACATGTTGCGTGAGGCCTCGACGGCCCGTGAATAGCTGGCAATGGACTCGGCCAGGGCCTGGTCAATGGCCTCATGGAATCGGGTCATGTCGTCGACGTTGATCGGTGTGCCGTCCTTGACCTGGCGCATCCACTGGCTGACCACACTGGTGCGCAGCGCGCGGTATTCGGAGACCATCTGGTCGATGGTGAACCCGGCCATCAGCCGCGTCATTGCGTGGGTTTCGGCCGCAGTTTCCTGTTCGTCCTCCGGTGCGTGGCCCTGGGCCTTGGCGATTTGTTCCTGGCGGGTCTGCTTGGTGCGCAGGTCGCTGACGATGGCCCGCAACATCTGCTCGGCATGATCGCGCAGCGCGACGCTGTCGAGTTCCTCGCCCGGGGTGTCGATGGTTCTGGCGAAATCTTCCCAAGCCTGCAGTATCGGCTCGAGGTTTTCCAGAATGAAGTCGGGCAGGCGCATGTCTGTAGTCCTGGTGGGAGGCGGGCAGAAAAGCGAAGCTGCACAGGCGAACGGAAATTCCCGGCAGTGTAGGAGGTTGTTCGTCGCTTTTAAAGCCCGGACTGCGGCGGCGCTATTGCGGGCATTACAGGCCCAGTGTCAGCGACCTCAGCCGTTGTTCCACCACGCTGTCAAAATGGCTTGCCAACGCTTCGCAGCGCTCGGAAGTGAGCCCTTCACAGCAGGTGATTCCCAGCACAAACCCTTGGGCCTTGGCACCGCCTTTGACGGCAAGAATCATTGACCCCGCCAGTTCGATCTCACGCAGAATTCTGTCAGCCTGTCGTTTTATAGGGCCGGGCAAATCGTTCAGGGCTTCTTTCATGGCCGTCTCCGCAGGCATTCACTCACACGCACACACACAAGGCAACGGAGGCACCGTGGGCCTCTTGAAAGCATCGACCGAAGGATGCTGCAAGAGTTTCGTCGTGTGCGGTTGTAAGGCGATGATGTGCAGTGCGGTCGTTGCCCTTCGGTCGCTTGGCAACCGACGCGTATCCATCTGACACACCTCGGTCCAAATGTGGGAGGGGGCTTGCCCCCGATGGCGGCCTCGGGGCCGACCAGGATGCTGGATTGGACCGGGTACATATCCGTTTCTGCGGTAACGGCCACTTAGGGTTCCGCCCTGACGGCGGCTCACTTTTGAAGAGCGCAAAAGTAAGCAAAACGCTCTTGCCCCACCACTCGGCACCTCGCTTAGGCTCGGTGTGCCCGATCGAAGGCTTGAATCCGTGGGCCGCCGCCACGCGCCATCCATGGCGCGGGGCGGCTAACCCGGCGTCCTGCCGGGTTGCCCACGGATTCAAGCCTGCGTTCGGCCAGCGTGGTTTAACGGGGCGCCTGAGATCAAGATCAAAAGCAGATCAAGATCAAGAGCGGCTCGCTTCGCATCGTGGTTACCGGCTACGGCGGTGTGTAGCTATGCCCCGATGTGTAAAGTCGGTAAATGCATCGGTGACTGACACATCGCTATCGGGAGCAAGCTCCCTCCCACATTTGGACCCGGGTGTATCTCGGAGCAGGCTCGGCAAGGGTTCATGAGAAGAATTCATGAATGCGCCAGGCGCCGGCATGTTCAACCGCGCAGCACCAGTGCCATATCCGGGTATTGCGCGCACAGGAAGTCGACGAAGGCGCGCACTTTGGGCGCGGCCAGGCGCCTGGAGGTGTGCAATACCCAAAGCTGCGGCTCGATCCCGGCGACCGTGCCCCATTGCACCAGTTCGCCCCGGGCCAAGGAGGCTCCGGCGATGGACTGGGGAATTAGGGCCGCGCCACCACCGGCGATCGCCGCATCGCGCACCATCAGTAGCGAAGAAAACTGCAGCCTGGGGATCGGCTCCAGTATCAACTCCCCGCCGTCCAGGTGCCAATGGGTCGGCGTGAACCCCGTTGTGACGATGCTGGCTACGGACCTGATCGCGCCAGGCTGCGGTTTGGGTATTTGCGGCGCTGCCACCACGATCAGGCGGTCGGTGGCGAAGCACCTGCCGACCAGGTCGCTGTCCGGGCTCGGGTTGATGCGAATGGCGACGTCGAATTGTTCTTCAACCAGATCCACCTGGCGATCGTCGGCCACGACCTCAATCACAACCTCCGGATAAGCTGCGCAGAAGCGGGCGCCAATCGCACCCATGGCCAGTTGGGAGAACAGGATCGGCGCCGCCACGCGCAAACGTCCGCGTGGCGTCGAAACGCCCTCGCGTGCGGCGGTCATGGCTTCAGTCACTTCACCCAGGGGGCCTTGGGTGCGCGACATCAGCAGCTCGCCGGCTTCGGTCAGTTTCAGCCCGCGCGCACTGCGCTCGATCAGCCGCACACCCAGTTGCTCTTCCAGGTCGGCGATTCGGCGCGACAGCGTGGCCTTGGACACGCCGCTCGCACGGCTGGCCTTGCCCAGGCCTTCGTGGGTGGCGACCTGGATGAAGTCGATCAGAGCGTTGAGGTTCATGGTGTTCCGTTTTTGAGATGAGGTGTCTGGATTCTGTGGTCTTCGTTTTCGTTATGCAACGGTTTACTTTGCATTCGAACCCCAACCCCAACCCACTGATCCACCCGCAGGAGTTTCAACCATGAGCATTCTTGTCATTGGCGCCACCGGCACCCTCGGTTCACTCGTCACCCAGGGCCTTGCCGCGCAAGGCGCGCAGGTCAACGCCCTGGTGCGCCAGGCAGGTAAACGGGCATTCCCGGCCGGCGTCACCCAAGTGGTCGGCGACCTCACTGATGTACCGTCCATGCGCGCCGCGCTGGCGTCGGTGCGCACCCTGTTTCTGCTCAATGCCGTCACGCCCGACGAGGTGACGCAGGCGCTCATCGCGTTGAACCTCGCTCGGGAGGCCGGTATCCAGCGCATCGTTTATTTGTCCGTGATCCACGCCGACACTTTCACCCGGGTGCCGCATTTCACCGGCAAGCACACCGTTGAACGCATGATCGACAGCCTCGACCTTCCGGCGACGGTATTGCGCCCGGCGTACTTCATGCAAAACGACCGCATGGTCCAGCAGACGATCCAGGACTATTCGGTGTACCCGATGCCTATCGGCCCGGCCGGTGTGGCCATGATCGATACGCGGGACATTGCCGATATAGCCGTTGCAGAGCTGTTGCGACGCGATCGCTCCGCGACTGCGCTGGAGCGCGTGACGCTGGAACTGGTGGGGCCGCAGGCGCTGACGGGAGCCGGCGTGGCCAAGCTCTGGAGTTCGGCCCTGGGCCGCGAGATCGCCTATGGCGGCGATGACGTTGCCGCGTTTGAAACACAGTTGGCCGCCTACGGTCCGGCCTGGCTGGCGTATGACATGCGCCTGATGATGGAAGGTATCCAGGCGTTCGGCATGCAAGCAGCGGAGGGCGCCGCGGCGCGGCTTGAGGCGATCATCGGGCGCCCGTTGCGCACCTATCAGGACTTCGTGAGCGAGTCGGTCACCAAAACAACGGCTTAATCCGCTGCCTGTGAGCGCGGTCGAGCCTGGCAATGGCTCGACCGCTCGGGCATTGAATCAGGGATGAAACCTGCGCCCCAGCGCATCCAGACGTATGGCGATCGGTGGCAGGCGTTCGCTGCTGCGGGCCAGGGTTTCCACGTCGTCGGCGGTGTTTTGCGCGATGTGCTGCACCGATTGCAGACGCTCGACAATTTCCAGGTTCGCCGAGCTTTGTTCGCGGGTGGTGGTGACGATGCGGCCATTGAGTTGGTCGATATGCGCAATGTCTTCGCCCACTGCGCGCAGCATATCGACGGCCACCTGGCTGTCTTCCACGCAACGCTCCACACCCTGGCGGCTGTCGTGCATGGCTTCGACCGCCTGGCGGCTGCCTTGCTGCAAGCCTTCGATGATGGTCCTGATTTCCTGGGTGGAGAGGGCGGTGCGCTGGGCCAGGCTGCGCACCTCGTCGGCGACCACGGCAAAACCACGGCCTTGTTCGCCGGCGCGGGCGGCTTCGATGGCGGCGTTGAGGGCGAGCAGGTTGGTCTGGTTGGCGATGCTGCTGATCACCTCCAGCACCGAACCGATTTGCTCCGCCTGCACGGCCAGCGATTGCACGGTCGATTGCGTGCCATTGATGCGCGAGGCCAGTTGCGTGATTTCATGCTGGGCGCGACCCACGCTTTGCTGACCGCGCTCAATCTGCTGGCTGGCCTGGCCGGCGTGCTCCACGGCCTGTTCGACGTGCACGGTGATGTGACCCGTGGCGTCTTCCATGCGCTGCATCGAGCCGGTCATTTCATTGATTTGCGCCAGTTGATGCCGCGCGCCTTTTTCCAGGGTGCCGCTGGCCGTGGCCAGTTCCTGGCCGAGTTGGCCCAGGCCATGGGAATCGCGTGCGACGCCGTCGATCAGGTGAGTGAGCTGCTGCAGGAAGTGGTCGAAGCGCTTGGCCAGGGACACGCGCTCCTTGTCCTCACCCTTGGCCGTTTCTTCGCTGAACTGCGAGGTGACGGCGAGCATTTTTTCCAGCATTTCCTGGCTTTCGACCGCCTCGGCGTGGCTGTGCACGGCCAGGTAGAGCAGGGCGACGGATTCCATCACCACATAGAAGGCGTGGACGAAGATCATGGTCCAGCCGCCATGATGCTCCATCACAAACACCGGCCAGCCTTGGTGCTGCAGGGCGTGGAACACCAGGTGATGCACGGCGATGGTCAGTGCCGCCACCAGGATCGGCAGCCAGTCACGGTAGAACGTCAACACCGCGAGCAGCGCGAAGATACCAAAGTGCGCTTCGATCACACCGTGCGCCTGGTTGATGTGCAAGGCGGCCATCACCATGAGGCCTGCACCGAGTGCGCAGCGCATCACGCGGGTGCCGCCGATGGCGCGATACAGCGCGGTCAGCACCACGCCGGTGCCGCCACCGACGATCAACGCCTGGGTGAAGGTGTCATGCCAGAACCCCAGCCCGAGGGAGAACAGGAACATCAGCCAGATCAGCGCCAGCATGATGCGGTCGGCCTTGCGGTAGTGCTCCAGAAAGCGTGTGCGGAGGGGCATTCACGTTTACTCCATGTGGGTTGGCCAGGAATCTAGCACGCGGCGTGCCACGCGCGCGGCCGGTAAAGAGCCAGGCGGGTGCGGCGTCAAGGTCCGACAATCGGTTATCGGCACGTCGCAGGGAGACTTTAAGAACGGCTGCCCGAGCGGGCAGCCAAGGTTGCAATGACGATCAGAAGCTGTACTTGGCGGTGAGCATCATGTTGCGCGGGCTGCCGTAGGAGTCGCCGCCATAGCTGACGGACTCGGAGATGGACTGGTAGTAGTGGCGGTCAAAGATATTGTTGGCGTTGAGTTGCAGATCCAGATGCTGGTTGACGCGGTACCCGGCCATCAGGTCGGTGACGGCGTAGCCGCCTTGCTTGAGCCGATAGGTACTGCCGTCCGCCAACTGGATGTCGTTGTACATGCGGCTCTGCCAGGACACGTTGCCGCCCACGCGAAGTTTTTCCAGCGGGCCCTGGAAGTTGTAGCGGGTGGTGACCTTGAACAGGTGTTCCGGGGTGTCGGTGTCGAACTGCTTGTTGACCTTCTGCGGGTTGGCGGCGTCCTTGATCGTGTGGGTGCGCGCGTAGGTGTAGCCACCGCCGACCTGCCAGTTCTCGGTCAAGGCGCCCTGCAATTCGAAGTCGATACCCTGGCTGCGAATCTCCCCCGAGGCTTGATAGCAGGACGCCTGCGGGCAGTCCGGCACAACGATCTGCACGGCACGGTTTTCCTGGTCGACACGGAACAGCGCCACGCTGGCATTCAGCGCGCCACCCAGGTATTCGCCCTTGATGCCCACTTCATAGTTTTTGCCGACAATGGGCTTGAGCGGAGTGGCACCGGTGCTCTTTTCTTTTTGCGGCGTGAAGATGTCGCTGTAGCTGGCATACACCGAGTGCTGGTCATTGAGCTCGTAGATCAGGCCTGCGTAGCGGGTGAGGTTGCGGGTGACCTTATAGTCGCCGTCACCGTCGCGGTTGTCATAGTCGTACCAGTCCAGGCGCCCGCCGAGGATCAGCTTGAGTGGGTCGGCCAGGCTCAGGCGCGTGGTGACGTAGACACCGTCCTGGGTGGTGACGTCACGCTGGTTGGTGGTGCGGGTGAAGTTCGGCTTGCCGGCATTGATCGGCCAATTCAGATCGTACGGGCTGTAGTTGTGGGTGGTCATGTCGAAGATGCGCTTGCTGGCGCCCACCACCAGCTCATGGGTGCGCCCGAATGCCTGGAACGGGCCGCTGACGAAGGCGTCGATCCCGGCCTGGTTTTCATCGATGGCGGCCTGGTACACCGTGCGGCCCAGGGTGTTCTCGACCCAGCGCGACTGGTAGGAGCCGGAGAACAGCGCATCTTGTTCGGCGTAATTGGCGTTGACCTGCAGTTTCCAGTCGTTGGCCAACTGCTGGCGCAACTCGACGAAAACGGTGTTGATCTCCTGGTCCTTGTTCTCCCAGTCGGTACCGGGGTTGTAGGAACGCGACAGGCCAAGGTGATGGCCATCCAGGCCGATCATCGACGAGCCCCAGAAGTAGTTGGTCTTGTCTTTCTGGTTGGAGTAGCCGAGGGTCAGGCGCGTGTCCTCGCTCAGGTCGGCTTCGGTCACGGCATAGAACAGGCCGTGATCCTGCTCGACCTTGTCGATGAAACTGTTGGCGTCGCGGTAGGAGGTGACCACCCGGCCACGCCAGGTGCCGCTGTCGTTGAGGGGGCTGGAGGCGTCGAGTTCGCCACGGTAGTCGTCCCAACTGCCGGCAGCGCCGGTCAGGGTGACTTTCTGCTCGTCCAGGGGCCGCTTGCGAATCAGGTTGATGGCCGCCGCCGGGTTGCCGGCGCCGGTCACCAGGCCGGTAGCGCCGCGTACCACCTCGACGCGATCGAACATCGCCAGGTTCGGCTGAGCGCCTACATTGACGCCGTTATAGCCACTGGGAATGCCGTCGTACATCAGGTTGTCGACGTTGAAACCGCGCGCGGTGTAGGCCTGCCGACCGGGGCCGTTGGAGTAGTTGAGGAACAATCCCGGGGTGGCATTGACCACGTCGTTGATGCTGGTCATCGCCTGGTCATCCATGCGCTGACGGGTAATCACGGTGACGGCCTGTGGGGTTTCGCGCAGGGTCAGCGGCAGCTTGGTCGCGGTGCTCATGGAGCCTGTGGTGTACGACTGGCTGCCCTCGGTGGTTTCGCCAAGCTGCTGGCCGGAAACCTCTGTGGCGCCCAGTTCTATAGTGGCGGGCTGAGTGGCGGCGCCGGTGGCGAGGGCCGCGTGGGAGGTGGTCAGACAGATAGCCATCGCTATCAAACTGGGTGAAAACCCTTTACCGCCGTGGTGTTGCACAGACATGAACGTAACTCTCCCCGAATGCCGTCCGTGGCGAATAATAAATCTGTTGATAATTATTCGCATCAGTGTGGCAGATCGGGTCTGTAGGAAAAAGCCCTAAGAATGAATCAGTTAACGAATTTTTCACACGCGGAGCAGTGGCGTTTTGCCCCCTCCCGCTAGGTGAGGACGATTTCGTAAGGCTCACGCATGCGCTCCAGCAACACTTGGGCGAGCATCGGCGCCAGGCCGATGGCGGGGTCGCCCGTGAGCTGGCTGGCATAGGCATGCAAGGCGTGGAGTTTGTGCGCCACGCTCCAGGTGTCCAGGCACACCTTGCGCGCACGCTGCCACGGCATCACCGAGCCTTCGCGTGCGGGCCAGTGCCAGGCCCACATCGGCAGCTCATACAATCGCGCACCGACCCGGTTGCATGCGTCGGCGCTGGCACGGCCGACGGCTTCGTGATCATCGTTGCCATCATGGCGCCAAGTGGTGAACACCACGTCATCCTGCATCAGGTAACGGGCGATGAATTGGCTCATCTGTTGCTCGTGGCTGGCCAGGGCGTTGTCGCAAAACCCGCCACGAATCCATTTCAGGCTGTGCAGCGGCATACCGAGGCGGCGCAGCGCTTCGGCGCTCTCCTGGGGACGAATCACACTCAGGCGCCCGGCCGACCAGACCCGGGAGCCGGGGTGGCTGGCGCTGCCATCGGTGATAGAGATCAGTTTCAACGGGTTTTTACGGGTACTGAGCATTTGCAGCAGGCCCCCGCAGATGAGCACTTCATCGCCCGGGTGGGGCGCGATCACCACCACGCGGGCACTCGGCGGTACGAGGCCGGCCAGACTGATGAAGGGAATCTGCGCCAACTGTGGCGCGCTGTTCCAGATTTGCGCGGGGCCGCGACGGCCCTCGCTTAACGAGGCGGTTCTCATGGGGTGCTACATCCTTGTCGGTTGACGCTCTTGTGCTCACCTCAGGCTGCGCTGCGGTGAGTGCGCGGCGCTCCGATCCTGGAGCGCCGTGCGAGAAGGTATGAGCATAGACAACGACGAACGGGCGCAACGTCGTATTTTTACGAAACCTGCAGCAGGCCCTTCAAGTAATCACCGAAGCCACCCTGGGCGCGGCAATCCAGGCGTGCGCTGGTAATTACCTGGGGGGAATGGCTCCAGGCGATGGACGCGCCGCAGCGCTCCAGATTGCGCACCAATTGCACATCCTCATGGCAGGCCAGCGGTTCAAAGCCACCGGCCTGTAAGTAGGCGCTGGCGCTGATGCCCAGGTTGGCGCCGTGGATATGCCGGTGCCCGTCGCGGGCTTCGTAGGCCTGGTGATAGCGTATCTGCGCCGCCGCGTCGAAGCCTTCGCTCCAGGCGTCAACGGTCACGGTGCCGCAGACCGCGTCGCAGCCCAGCGCCAGTTGCGCCACCAGCCAGTCCGGGGCAACGCGGCTGTCGGCGTCCGTACAGGCGATCCAGCGCGCGCCCTGATTCAGCAGATGCCGCGCCCCTGCACCGCGGGCATGCCCGACATTACGTGCCTGCACCGGCAGGCTCTGCACGCCGTGCGCTTGGGCAATCGCCGCACTGGCATCGCTGCAACTGTCGAGGACGACCAGGATATGCACTGCTTCACCCTGCAATTCCGGATGGATGGCTGCGATTGACGCAGCGTTCAGACATTCGCCCAACAGCGCTTCTTCGTTATGCACCGGAATCAGGATGCCGATCATCGCAGGCCCTCGAGGCGCGCCACCGAGGCGCCATCCCGGCCCCACAGGTCGAGCAGGAAATCGTCTTCATGGTGGCGTACCACCGCGTGCAGCCCCAGTCGTTGCTCAAGCAGCGCATGCACCTGTTCGGCGGTTTGCGGGCAACCTTCGATGCGCGGGCGCCAATGGCAGGCCAGCAGTTGGCCGCCCTCCGCCAGGGCGGCGAGGCAGTGCTCGGCCAGGCGCTCAAGATCAGCAGCGTCCAGGTAGTAACAGAACTCGCTCAATACGATGAGATCGAATTGCCCTGATGGCCATTGTTCGGGCAGACAGCGCTGCTCTATCTGCACGTTGGAAAAACCGGCCAGCCGCTTGCTGGCCAGCGCCACCGCAGCGCTCGCCGTATCGCAGCACAACAGGCGATCACAGCGCGCCGCCAGCTCGGCGCTCAACTCGCCATTGGCGCAGGCGGGCTCGAACACCGAGGTGTAGCGCGCCCGGGTCAGGACGGCCAGGGTCAATGCGCGTTTGCGTTGTTCATACCAGCGTTGACGAAACGCCCAGGGATCGTCGTTGCCCTCGAACATCCGGTCGAAATAAGGCGTCGTCACGCTCACACGAACACAACTTCAAAAGGTTGCAGCAAACGCTCCACCACATAGGGCGCCAATACCGGCGGCAGGCCGACTTGCGGGTCGCCCTCCAACTGGCTGGCGAAGGCGTGGATGGCATGGCGTTTGCGCGCCACCTGTTCGGGCGTCAAAGGGATCTTGCGCGCCCGGTCCCAAGGCACCATGCCATCTTCGGCAGTCGCCCAGTGCCAGGTCCACACCGGCAGTTCGTACAACGTCGCGCCCACTGCCTGGGCGGCTTTCGCGCTGGCGCGGCCGACCGCCTCATGGTCGCAATGCCCGTCTTCACGCCAAGTGGCGAACACCACGTCGTCGGGCTTGAGGTAGCGCTGGATGAAGGCGGCCAGTTCTTCCTCGCGCTCGGCGACCTTGCTGTCGGTAAACCCGGCGCGCAGCCACTTCAAACTGTGCAGCGGCAAACCCAGGCGGTGCAGGGCCTGCGCCGATTCCTGCGGGCGCACCACGCTCAGGCGTTGCACCGGCCACAGTTCGGAGCCCGGATGGCTGGCGCTGCCGTCGGTGACCGAGATCAACTGAATGGGCCGGTCCAGGGCAGCCAGGCCCTGCAGCAAACCGCCGCTGCCGAGCACTTCATCGTCCGGGTGCGGGGCGATGATCACCGCGCGTCGCCCCTGCGGTACCAGTTGCTCGACGCTGATATGCGGCAGTTCAGCCAGGCGCGACGACGTTTGCCAATAATGCAGCGACGTGCCCTGGCCAACAATCGGGTTGGGTTTCATAACTGCCACCTCCCTGACGGCTCGCCCGCCACCTGTTCGCCCAGGGCGGCCAGGTCGCGTTCGGCATGACTTTGACGCACATACACCGGCAAGTCCGCCATCAATTGGGCGAAGTGCGGGTCCTTGCAGTAAGGCCCGGCCCCCACGGCGCGCCCGACATGATGGATCACCTGCTCGACGGTTTCCTCGACGCACGCGCGCACTTGTTGGGCCAGCAGCCGGGCATCGGCGGTCGGTGCCCGGTCGACCTGCTCGGCGCTGGCGCGCAGCACGCAGGCCGCACTGTTGAGTGCGCTGTCCACCGCGCCCAGGTGGGCCAGGGCATGGGGCTCGGGATGCTTGGCGCACTGCTCGCGCAGCACTTCGGCCAGGCGCTGCGCCGCGCCATACCAGCACGCCGCAATGCCGATGCCGCCGTGCCAGAAGCCCGGTCGCGCCAGGTAGTCGCCCGGGCCGCCCACCGCAAGGCCGCGTGCCTCGTTGAAGACGATCTCGACACTGCCTGTAGCCGCCATGCCTACCGCATTCCAGCCTTCATTGGTCACGGTGACGCCGGGCTGGTCCATCGCCACGGCAACCAACTGCTGGCGATCTTCTTCATCCCACGCGGTCAACAACCCGTGCGAGACAACGGACGCCCCGGAGCACCAGGCTTTACGCCCGTCGACGATCATCCGTTGACCGTCGCGCCGCACCCGCGCCCTGGCGCTTGGCGGCTCGGCGGCCCACATCCCCCAGGTGCTGCCCAACGGCGGCAGCGGGCTGTCGAGCTCGGCAATGATCGCCAGGGCGTCGGTGTGGCCTTCGAACAGTTTGCACAAGCGCAGGTCATGGCCGGCGACTTGCGCCAGCCCGCTGTAACGCTCCAGCGTCTGGCCGCTGCCGGGCAAGGGCAGCTGGTCCAGGCCTTCTTCCTGAAGGTCCTTTAAGGCATTACCCAGGGCTTGCGTATTGGCATAGCCCCGGTAGCCGGAAAGGAATCCGTGCAACGCCATGTCACACCTCGTCGTCGTGATGCAGTTCAAACAGTAGCAGCGAGCGGCCGGTGGCGGCGTACTCGTGCTCAAATTCAAAGCGCTCCTGGCCACGCACTGCCGGGTCATTGGTATCGAGCAGGCAATTCCAGTACTCGCCCTGGGGCACCGGTGGCAGACGGAAATTGACCATGTCGTGATGGGCATTGACCACCAGCAACAACGTCGCGTCGGCGCCGGCACGGCGAATCCCGGTCTCCTGAGCGCGGCCATCCATCAGCATGCCCAGGCAACGGCCATGGCTGTCTTCCCACTGCTCGGTGGTCATTTCATTGCCATCCGGCGCCAGCCAAGTGACGTCTTTTACGCCGATATCTTCGTTGTAGTCACCGACCAGGAAGCGCCCACGGCGCAGGATCGGGTACGCCAGGCGCAGCTTGATCAGGCGCTTGACGAACTTGAGCAGTGCCTTGCCGTCGTCGTCCAGGTCCCAGTTGACCCAACCGATCTCGCTGTCCTGGCAGTAGGCATTGTTGTTGCCGTGCTGGGTGCGGGCGAATTCATCGCCGGCCACGATCATCGGCGTGCCTTGGGCCAGCAGCAGGGTGGCGAAGAAGTTGCGCATCTGGCGCAGGCGCAGCGCGTTGATTTCCGGGTCGTCGGTAGGGCCTTCGGCGCCGTGGTTCCACGACAGGTTGTTATTGCTGCCGTCCTGGTTGTTCTCGTCGTTGGCTTCGTTGTGCTTGTCGTTGTAGGACACCAGGTCATGCAGGGTGAACCCGTCATGGGCGGTGATGAAGTTCACCGAGCTGTAAGGCCGGCGCCCACGGTGGTTGAACATTTCGCCCGAGGCGGTCATGCGTCCGGCGAAGTCCGCCAACTGGCCGTCATCGCCTTTCCAGAAGGCACGCACGGTGTCGCGGAAACGGTCGTTCCATTCCGCCCAGCCCGGCGGGAAGTTGCCCACCTGATAGCCGCCGGGGCCGCAGTCCCAGGGTTCGGCGATCAGTTTGAGCTGACGCAGGATAGGGTCCTGGCGGCATGCCACGAGGAAGCTGTGACGTTCGTCAAAGCCGTCGCGATAGCGGCCGAGGATTGTCGCCAGGTCGAAGCGGAAACCGTCGACGTGCATCTCGGTCGCCCAGTAACGCAGGGAGTCGGTGACCATCTGCAGCACGCACGGGTGACTCAGGTCCAGAGTGTTGCCCGTGCCGGAATCATTGATATAGAAGCGTTTTTCGTCGGGCATCAACCGGTAGTACGAGGCGTTGTCGATGCCGCGCATGGACAGGGTAGGGCCGCGCTCGTTGCCTTCGGCGGTGTGGTTGTAGACCACGTCGAGGATCACCTCGAGCTTCTGCTCGTGCAGGTGCGCGACCATCTCCTTGAACTCGGCGATCTTGCCGCTGGCCAGGTAGCGCGGGTCGGGGGCAAAAAACGCGATGCTGTTGTAGCCCCAGTAGTTGGTCATGCCTTTTTCCAGCAGATGCTGGTCGTTGACGAAGGCATGCACGGGCAACAGCTCGACCGAAGACACCCCCAACTGGCGGATATGCTTGAGCACGTCATCTTCCATCAGCCCGGCGCAGGTGCCGCGCACGGATTCGCCGACCGAAGGATGGCGCATGCTGATGCCGCGCAGGTGGGTTTCATAGATGATCGTACGGTCCCATGGCACGCGCACCGGCTGGTCATTGCCCCAGGTGTGCGCCGGGTCGATGACCTTGCACTTGGGCACGAAAGGCGCGCTGTCGCGCTCGTCGAAGCTGAGGTCGTCGTCGGGGTGGCCGATGGTGTAGCCAAACAGCGCTTCGGACCATTTGAGTTCGCCCACCAGTTGCTTGGCATAGGGGTCGATCAGCAATTTGTTGTGGTTGAAGCGATGGCCGTTTTCCGGGTCGTAAGGGCCATACACACGGTAGCCGTAAATCAGCCCGGGGTGGGCGTCGGGCAGGTAGCCGTGGAAGATTTCGTCGGTGTATTCGGGGAGCTCGATGCGTTCCAGTTCCACTTCACCGGCAGCGTCGAACAGGCACAGTTCGACCTTGGTGGCGTTGGCGGAAAACAGCGCAAAGTTGACGCCCAGGCCGTCCCAGGTGGCGCCAAGCGGGAAGGGCAGGCCTTCACGAATCCGCGACGGCTCATGGTCCGGCGTGGTTGAGGCTTTATCGGGTTGGCTCATGGTGTTGCTCCTGCAAGGGTTCTTTTTTCGGGCCGAACGCGGCCGTACTGACAGTTATTCAGCGTATGACGTAGATAGATAAAGGCCCCCTGACGGCGATGCGCTCAGGGGGCGCGGCGATCGATAAGCTTAGGGTTTGGGCTTTTTCGGTGCTGCGGGCTTCTTTGGCGCAGGCTTGGCGGCGGCAGGCGCCGCAGGCTTGGCTTTGGGTGCAGGCTTGGGCGCGGTCTTGGGCTTGGCGGCCGGCTTGGGCTTGCTTGGCGTCAATGCCTCGGCTTCGGCCAGCTTGCGCGCCATTTCCCAGTGACGAGCATCTTCACCGTGGGGTTTGCCTTCGGACTCCCAGATCTGATGGGCCAGTTCGCGGATGCGTTTGTCTTCATTACTCATCACACACTCCTCAGAAAATGTTCAGCTTTCTTGAATATCGGCATTGATAAAGACATTGACCGGGAAATCCCCCAGGGCAGCGCTGATCAACAGCTCCTTGTCTGGTGTGACTGCGCGTGTTTGAAAAAGTCCCTTCCAGTTTTGTGTTGTGGCGGCGAACGGTAATTTCACCCGCGTATCGCCCCAAATCCGGGCAGGAATCAGGGGTTGCAGCGCATTTTCGAGCAGGCGCCGGGGCCAGCGTGGCACCACCACCAAAACGTGTCTGCCCTGCAGTTCTCGGCAGAACGCAACGACATGATCGGCCTGTGGGCCAACCACCTCCAGGGCGGTGTAGGCGCCGTCGCTGAACAGCTCGACGTTAGCCTTGCGCAAGGCCAGTACCTGCGCGATCACCGCTTGCTTGATACGCCCGTCGTGCCAGCTGGACAGCAGCTCACCGATGTCCGCCGGGTTATCCAGTGCGCGTTGCCGCGCCTGGAAGTCCACCGGACGTCGGTTGTCCGGGTCCACCAGACTGAAGTCCCAGAACTCATCGCCCTGGTACACGTCCGGTACGCCGGGCACGCTCAGGTGAAGCAAAGTCTGCGCCAGCCCATTCAAGGCGCCGGCGGGGGCGATGGCCTGGGCTGCGTCGGCAAGCGCGTCGCGCAAGGGCTTACCGGTTTCACTGAGCAGTACGCGCTGCAGAAACGTCTCGACGCCGCGCTCGTACGCCTCGTTCGGCGCGCTCCAGCTGCTTTGCAGCTTGGCTTCGCGCAGCGCTTTCTGTTGCCACTGCCAGAGGCGTTGCTGATAGGCCTCAAGGTCGGGGTTCGGCTCCAGCGGCCAACTGCCGAGCAGCACTTGATAAAGGATCAGTTCGTCGCCCGCCGAGGGGCTGTCGGCCGTCTCGCGCAACGGCGCGGCCAGGCTGCGCCAGTGTTCGACCTGCTCGGCATACCAGGGCGCGCATTCGCTCAACACCGCCAGGCGCGCGCGGGTGTCTTCGCCACGTTTATGGTCGTGGGTGGCGGTGGCCAGCAAGTTATGCGGGAACGTCTTCAAGCGCTGCTGGTTGGCCCCATGAAAATCGGCCAACGGCGCGCTGAACTGCTCGGTGCTGAAGCCCACGTCGTTACGCGACAGCAACACGGCCGAACGATAGAACGCCGTGTCTTCCACAGCCTTGGCTGCGGCGGGCGAGGTCAGTTGCTGGAAGCGCACACAGGCATGCTTGAGCATCTTGCGCTCGCGGCCCAGCGGGCGATTGCGCCACGGTTGACCACCCAGCCATTTCTCCAGGTGATCGAGCACCGGCCAGTCGCCCTCGTTCAGGGTACTGCGCGCGCCCTCCATGGCCTGTTGGAAGACCTTGTCGTCGGCTGCGCTGCGCCCGCGAGCACTGATATAGGTGCGGTACACCGGAAAATGCACGATCAGTTCCTGCAACGCCCGGCGGATCGCGCCCAGGGTCAGGTCGCGGGTCATCACGTCGTCACGGGCCACTTGCAGCAGCGCCTGGGCGACGCTTTCGAAGTCGCCGCCCAACGAACCGTTGAGGATTTGCTGGCGGGCCAGCCGCGCCTCGTCGATAAACGCCGACGGCCGTTCGCTGTGGCGCGACCACAACTCGGCCAGCGGCGCGAAGCCGTCCGGGTGATGCTGCATCAATGACAGTTGGTTCATGAATTCGTAGCCGGTGGTGCCGTCCACTTGCCAGTCTTCGCGCAGGGTCTCGCCTTCACCGAGGATTTTCTCCACGAAGATCGGCAAATGCCGCTGCGGCGACAATGCATCCACCCGGCGCCGCAGCTTGCGGCAATAACCCCGTGGATCGGCCAGCCCGTCGATATGGTCGATGCGCAGGCCATCGATCAGGCCTGCACTGATCAACTCGAAAATCTTGCCGTGGGTGGCTTCGAACACCGCCGTGCGCTCCACGCGCAGACCGCCCAGTTCGTTGACGTCGAAAAAGCGCCGCCAATTGATGTCGTCCGCCGCCGTGCGCCAGCTGGCGAGGCGGTAGGTCTGCTCTTCCAGCAGCCGATGCAGGCGGTCGAAACCCTCAGGCGTGCGCCCGTCGAACGCGGCGAGGCGCTGTTCGATGGCGGGCAATACCTCGCTGGCCCGCTCGGCCAGCGCCTGTTTCAGCCAGCCGGCTTCGGCGTAGGCGTCGTCCTGATACGCCAGGGCTGCAAAGCGTTCGGCCAGCGGCCTGAGCGGTTCGTCGTTGCCCAGAATCAGTGCGTAGTCCCGTGGACAGATTGGGAAACGATGCTCGTAGTGCTCAACGTAAAAGGCCCCGTGCGCCGCCTCGAATTTCAGCACCAGGCTGCCGCTTTGCAACGCTTCGCCGTAATCGCTGCCAAGGAACGGCATCAGCAGTTGGCCCTTGAGCAGCGGGTCGGGTGAGTGCCACTGAATATCGAAGAATTCGCTGTAGGGGCTCAAACGTCCCCATTCCAGCAGGTCGAGCCACCAGGGGTTGTCGGCGCCTCCCACGGCCATATGGTTGGAGACGATGTCGAGGATCAAACCCATGTCGTGTTCGCGCAACGCAGCTACCAGGCGCTGCAACGCGGCCTCGCCGCCCAGTTCCGGGTTGACACAGGTGGGGTCGACCACGTCATAGCCATGCATCGAACCGGCCCGCGCCTTGAGCAGGGGCGAGGCGTACAGGTGACTGATGCCCAGTCGGGCGAAATACGGCACCAACGGCACCGCATCATCCAGGGTGAAGCCTTTATGAAATTGCAGGCGCTGAGTGGCGCGCAGGGGCAGTGCTTTCATCGGTCACGCTCATAGGCTTGGTTGCGCGCAACGGCCAGCAGCTCGAGGCGGCGCGCGGCGCCGGCATTGTCGAGCAGGCTGGACGCTTCACCGGGCAGGCGGCGGCGCCAATTGGGGTGGGTGTCGGTGGTGCCGGGCAGGTTGGGTTGTTCTACCAGGCCCAGCGCATCCTCCAGGGGCAGCAGCACCAGCGGCGCACGGGTGTGGGCGAGGTAGCGCACACTGGCATCGATCATATGGTCGGTGTCGTTGCGGATCTCATCGACGAAGTTCTGCGGGTCCTGGCTCAGGGCCTGGCGCAATGCCTGGCGTTCGCGCAGGCGGTGTTCGCTCCATTGATCCACGGTCGGCGCGTCGATCAGGCCCAGTTCGATATTCCATTCGATGTCGCGGCTGTGCCACCAGCCGTTGAGCGTCGGCAAGTCGTGAGTGCTGGTGGTGGCCAGGGCGTTGTCGGGCCAGTCGAGGATGGGCCTGAACTGGCCGTCATGGTTTTGCTCGAACAGCAACACACGCATGCCCAGAATCGCCCGGCTGCTGAGTTTTTCGCGCAGGCCGTCGGGCACGGTGCCGAGGTCCTCGCCGAGGACAATGGCCTGGTGACGATGGGATTCGAGGGCCAACAGCCGCAGCATGTCGTCCACCGGGTAGTACAGGTAGGCGCCTTCGCGCGGTGAAGCCCCGTTAGGGATGACCCACAGGCGTTGCAGGCCCATCACATGGTCGATGCGCAGGCCGCCCGCGTGGGCGAAATTAGCCCGCAGCATTTCAATAAAGGCACGGAAACCGTGACGCTTGAGCCCCTCGGGCGAGAACGCGGAAATGCCCCAGCCCTGGCCTGCACGGTTGAGAATGTCCGGTGGCGCGCCGACGGTGAGGTCGGCGAGCAATTCGTCCTGGCGACTCCACGCCTGGCTGCCACCGCCGTCCGCACCCACCGCCAGGTCGGCGATCAGGCCGATGCCCATGCCGCTGCCACGCGCGGCCTGTTGCGCGCGCTGCAAACTGCGCGCGATCAACCACTGGGTAAACGCGAAATAGCCGATTTCATCACGGTGCTCCTCGGCAAACTGCGCCAGGGCCGGGCTCTGCGGCGTGCGCCAGTCCTGCGGCCAGTGACGCCAGTCGAGGTCTTCCCCGGCGGCGGCGCGCAATGCCTGCACCGCTTCGAAACGGCAGTGGTTTTCCAGGGCTTCGCCGCCGGCCTGGCGGAAACTCTGGAAATCGGCATGCTGCGGATGATGGCCGTGGCGGAAATCGTCATACAGGGCGCGCAACAGGCGCTGCTTGACCTTGGCGGCGGCAGGCCAGTCGATCAGGGTCAGCTGTTCCAGATCGTGCAGCTCATCGGCCAGGCCCGTGGCCTCGATGGCATTGCGCACTTCACGTTCGCCCAGGATGCACCCGGGCGAGGCATACAGGCTGTTGAGAAACAGCCGGCTGGAAGGCGAGTAGGGGCTGTAGCGCTCGGTGTCGGCGCTGAACATGGCGTGCATCGGGCTGATCGCCAGGGCGTCTGCGCCACGCTCGGCGGCCGAACGGGCCAGGTGCTCCAGGGCCAGGGTGTCGCCGAAACCGCCGTCGCCGAGGCGGCGCAACGAGTACAGCTGGGCGCTGAGGCCCCAGGCGCGGGCAGGGTCGTTTTGCACCGCTTCGGCCACGCTGTAGCACTGCGCGGGGGCGACGGCGAGGGTGAAGGTCTGGCCGTCGATATGCGCCTGGTGATAGCCAAGGGCGATCACGCCGGGCAACACGGCATCACCATCAAGACGCAGCTCCAGGCTTTCGCCATTTTCCAACTGCACGCGGCACGGCGTGTCCGGTGCAAAGAAACGTGCGAGGTCCAGGCCTTCACCGCTGTCGACGGTGATCAGCGGGGGCAGATGTTTATCCTGCTGTACCTGTTCCAACGCCTGCAGGCTGGCCTCGATGTCGGCCTCGGTATCGGCCGGGTGACCCAGCCCCTTGAGCACGGCGCGCAGGGCGTCGGGTTTCACATGTTGCGGGCGACCGTTGGCATCGATCCAATCGACGGCCAGGCCCGCGCGGCTGGCGAGTATTTCCAGGTTCGCATCGCTCAAGACTGTTCTCCAGCAGGGAATAAGGACACGCGTGCACTGAAGGGCGGCAACTGCGCCGCCGCAGACTCGGCAGGCGTTTGAAAAATCACGTGGGACGCAGCCTGCCGATCGACGGGCTCGCTGCTCAGGTTCAGGTCGATTTGCAACACGCTGCCATTGCCCAGGCGCCAGCGCGCGCTGACGGCGCTGTCAGCCAGCACCTGCGCGCCGAGGGCCACGCTGCCAGGCAGATGAGGCACCACGTGTCGATGGCGCAGACTCAGCAAGTGGCGATAGAGCTGGGCATGCTCGTTTTCCGCCAGGGTTGGCCTGGATTGCAGGAAGGTCGTCAAGGCGTTGGGATCGGGGATACGTTCGCGCTGCTCGGGGTCATGAAACGCGGCGAAATCGGCGAACTCGCTGCGTCGACCTTCACGCACGGTCTCTGCCAGTTCCCCGTGATGGTCGGTAAAGAACAGGAAAGGCTCGGCAGCGTTGACCTCATCGCCCATGAACATCAGCGGGATCATCGGCGACAGCAGCAACAGCGCGGTCGCCGCCTTCAACGCCTGGGGCGGGCACAACTGGTGCAGGCGTTCGCCCAGGGCCCGATTGCCGATCTGGTCGTGGTTCTGCAGGAACGCCACGAACGCAGTGGGAGGCAGCTCGCCGCTGGGTTCGCCGCGTGCGTGGCCGTGGCGGGTGGTCTGGCCCTGATAGATAAAGCCTTCACCCAGGCAACGGGCGAGTTTGGCCGTGGTCTGCTCGGCGAAGTCGCTGTAGTAGGCGTCGGTTTCGCCGGTGAGCAGCACGTGCAGCACGTTGTGGAAGTCATCGTTCCATTGTGCGTCGAAATCATGTTTGAGCAGGCCGGCCTGGTTGAGCTCGTTTTCCAGCATCAGCCACACATGGCGCCCGCTATCGACCTGCTGGCGCACGCGCTGCGCCAGCTCCTGGAGAAAGCCGGGGTTGTCGATGGCGTGCACGGCGTCCAGGCGCAGGCCGTCGAAGCGGTATTCCAGCAGCCACATCAGGGCGTTATCGAGGAAGAAATCCCGCACTTCGCGGCGTTCGAAATCGATCCCCGCGCCCCACGGTGTGTGCACGTCTTCCTGGAAGAAGCCTTTGGCGTATTGGCCCAGGTAGTTGCCATCGGGACCGAAGTGGTTGTAGACCACGTCAAGGATCACCGCCAGGCCGTGCTCGTGGGCGCTGTCGATCAGGTGCTTGAGTTGTTCGGGGGAGCCGTAGGTGGCGTGCGGTGCGTAGGGCAGTACCCCGTCGTAACCCCAGTTGCGTTCACCGGGAAATTGCGCGAGGGGCATCAGTTCGATGGCGGTCACGCCCAGCTCGGCGAGGCGCGGCAGGTGTTTCTCGACTTCGGCGTAACCGCCCATCGCGCCGACGTGCAGTTCGTAGATGACCGCTTCGTGCCACGGGCGGCCTTGCCACTCGCTGTGCCGCCACTGATAGGCGAGCGGGTCGACCACACGGCTCCAACCGTGCACGTCCAGGGCCTGGGCCCTGGAGGCGGGGTCCGGAACATCCCGTTCCCCGTCGATATTGAAGCGATAAAGCGTGCCGGCAGGGCAGGCTGTCTCGACTTCAAACCAGCCATCTGCCTGGGGCAGCATGGCGATGGATTTTCCTTCCTGCAATTCAACGCTGACATAAAACGCGTCTGGCGCCCACAAGGCGAAACGCGTGTGTTGCGCGTCCAGCATCAGTGCGCCGTGGGGCCAGGTTTCCAAAGTCCGTAACGGCATCTATGAAGACCTCTCTTGATTATTTAGTCGATTTCCCCAGTGCTTTAACCACCAGTTGTTCGTACAGCTCGGCGTAGGGTTCCACCGCCTGCGACCAGTTGAACGGTTGGGTCATGGCGCGGCTGCGCATGGCGTTGAGCAGGCCGGGGAAGGAGAACACTTTGAATGCGCGCTCCAGGGCAGCCTTGTAGCTGTCGACGGTGGATTCGTTGAACAGAAAACCGGTCACGCCGTCTTCAATGGTGTCGGCCAGGCCACCGGTATTGCGCGCCACCGGCAACGAGCCGAAACGCTGCGCATACATCTGGCTCAGGCCGCAGGGCTCATACCGCGAAGGCATCAGCAGGAAGTCGCTGCCGGCAAACATGCGGCGGGCGTCGGTTTCGTTGAAGCCGATGCGCACGCCGACCTGGCCCGGGAAGCGCAGCGCCAATTCGCGCATGGCTTGTTCTTCTTCCGGCTCGCCGCGCCCGATGATCGCGATCTGGCCACCGTTTTCGACGATGAAGCTGGCGACTGCTTCGGTCAGGTCCAGGCCTTTCTGGTAGACCAGGCGCGAGACCACGGCAAACAACGGGCCGGTGGAATCGTGCAGGCCGAACAGTTCGCGCACGTGGGCGGCGTTGATGGCCTTGCCTTCCCAGTCGCCGATATTGAAGTTATGGGTCAGGTGGGTGTCGGTGGAAGTTTCCCAGCTTTCGTCGATCCCGTTGGGAATGCCGCTGAGCAGGCCCTGCTGGGTCTTGCTGGCGAGGAAACCGTCCAGGCCGCAGCCGAATTCCGGGGTGGTGATTTCCTGGGCGTAGGTGGCGCTGACCGTGGTGATATGGCTGGAATACGCCATGCCGGCCTTAAGAAACGACATCTTGCCGTAGAACTCCATGCCTTCCTGTTGCAGGGCATGGGGCGGAATGCCCAGTTCGGGGGTGCAACCCAGGCTAACCACGCCCTGATAGGCGAGGTTATGAATGGTGAACAGGGTCGGAGTGCGTGAACCACGCCAGTGCATATAGGCCGGGGCCAGGCCAGCGGGCCAGTCGTGGGCGTGCACCAGGTCCGGGCACCAGTGAATCTGAGCCAGGTTGGCGGCCATGTCGGCGGCGGCCAGGCCCAGGCGGGCGAAGCGGATGTGATTGTCCGGCCAGTCGCGGCCATTGTTGGCGCCGTAGGGTGTGCCTTCGCGCTCATACAGCTCGGGGCAGATCAGCACGTAGATGACCAGGCCATCCTTGAGGTCCATGCGCCCGATCTTGCACGGCGGCAGCGCAGCGTGGCCACCCAATTCGCCGATGATATGAATAGGGTTGTCGCTTTCCATCACTTGCGGGTAACCGGGGATCAGCACACGCACATCGTGCAAGTGAGCCATGGCGCGGGGCAGGGCCGCCGACACATCGCCCAGGCCGCCGGTTTTCACCAGGTCGGCAAACTCGGACGTGACAAACAGCACTTTCTTTCGGTTGGGGTTATGACTGGACACCGGCCGCACCGTGTTGAGGTCGACGACCAAAGAGGTCGACCCGCCAACTGGCTGACTAACACGCTCTCCCTGAATACTTGCTGCGGCACTGATCATAGTTCTCTCCAACGTGTTGGTTAGCTAATGGCCCGCTGCCATTAGCTCGATGACCGCTTCCTGCGGCCAAGCGCACAAGCGCACGACAATCTGGCAAGGCGTATGCCAGTTGCACAATTAACTGAAAAGATTGGATGGACGGGCATGTAGCGTGAATCGCGGAGTGCTCGCCTTGCCTTAAAACTTGACCAAGGGCCGAGTTGAAAAGTTTAGTTTTTTTGCGGGGTTTTTGTTTTGGAACGGACCCATCGGTCATGAGTCTAGGCCAGATCTCGGAGCCTGTCGGGTTTAAAAGGCATTTTTGTAGGACAAAAAACGTTTAACCTTATGCCAGCGGACACCCGGATCCAAATGTGGGAGGGGGCTTGCCCCCGATGGCGGTGGGTCAGTTATCAGTACTCTGGCTGAACTACCGCTATCGGGGCATAGGTACCTATACAACTCTGTAGCGCCCAACCGTAACCACGATGCGAAGCGAGTCGCTCTTGACCTTGATCTGCTTTTGATCTCAGGCGCCCCGTCAAACCACGCTGGCCGAACGCAGGCTTGAATCCGTGGGTAACCCGGCAGGACGCCGGGTTAGCCGCACTGGGCCAGGGATGGCCCATTGCGGCGGCCCACGGATTCAAGCCGGAGAGAGGGCACACCGAGCCTAGGCGAGGTGCCGAGTGGTGGGGCAAGAGCGTTTTGCTTACTTTTGCGCTTTTCAAAAGTGAGCCGCCGTCAGGGCGGAACCCTAAGCAGCCGTTACCGCAGAAACGGATATGTACTCGATCTGATCCAACATCCTGGTCGGCCCAGAGGCCGCCATCGGGGGCAAGTCGAATCGTCGCACCGCCCCTCCCACATTTGGACCTCGGAGCGTCAGGTAGATACGCGTTAGCCCCTCGCCACAGGTGCGGTATCGCACCAAAATTGTGTAGATACTTATGGCTATCGGGGGCAAGCCCCCTCCCACACAAATCAACAACGTATGCCAACATTGTGCACTTGGGCATTGTCATTCAATACATGCACTTTATTGGTGCGTCAGCCGAGCACCCGAATGGGCGCGCCGTTCGCCCAGGCCTGAATGTCTTCGATCATCTGTTGGTAGAACTGCCGGTAGTTTTGCTCGCTGACATAACCGACATGGGGCGTGGCCAGCACGTTGGGCAGGGAGCGGAAGGGATGCTCGAGGGGTAGTGGCTCCTGGCTATATACGTCCAGCGCCGCGCCGGCCAGGCGCCCATTGCTCAGCGCGTCCACCAGTGCCTGTTCATCCACAATCGGTCCACGCGCCGTGTTCACCAGGTGCGCGCCGGGCTTCATCCAGCCCAGTGCCTGCGCGTCGACCAGGCCGCGGCTGCGTTCGCTGAGGACCAGGTGGATGGTGAGAATGTCAGCCTGTTCGAACAGCTCGCGCTTGCTGACCCAGGTCACCCCCGACTCAGCGGCCCGTTGCGGGGTGAGGTTTTCGCTCCAGGCAATCACGCGCATGCCGAATACCTGGGCGAATTGCGCGACTTTCTGCCCGATGCTGCCCAGTCCCAGGATGCCCAGGGTCTTGCCATGCAGGTCGCCGCCCAGGCCGACCTGCCACCCGCCTGCGCGCAAAGAGTTGGCTTCGGCCAGCAGGTTGCGCGTCGAGGCCATGATCAGTGCCCAGGTCAGCTCCGGCGCAGCCTGCTTATAACTGTCGGTACCGCACACCTGGACCCCCAACGCCTTGGCGGCGGACAGGTCGATGGCGGCGTTGCGCATGCCGCCGGTGACCAGCAACTTGAGCCTGGGCAGGCCCTGCAGCAGGGCCTGGTCGAACCGCGAACGTTCGCGCATGACGCAAATAACGTCGAACCCTTGCAGGCGCTCGACCATGGTCGCGGTATCGGCGGGGTAGTCGTGGAGAAAGTGCACCTGGCCCAGGGGGGTGAGTACCGACCAATCCACCACGCTACTGGCCACTTGCTGCCAATCATCAATCACGGCGATCTGTAGCGACATGCACGCGTATCCCAAAAAAGGTTAAAGGGCCTTCAAACCCTGCAACAGCGCGGTATGAAACTGCGCCGGTTCTTCCATCTGCGGCGCATGGCCCAGACCGGGAAACTCCACCAGGGTTGCATGGGGAATCAGCTTGGCCACCTGTTTGCCCAACACTTGATAATTGCCGATCCGCGCCTTGACCGCCGGCGGCGCCAGGTCCTTGCCGATGGCGGTGGTGTCGCTGGTGCCGATCAGCAGCAGGGTGGGCACTTGCACGTTCTTGAATTCGTAGTACACCGGCTGGGTGAAGATCATGTCGTAAATCAACGCCGAGTTCCAGGCCACCCGAGTGTGGCCCGGGCCCTGGTTCAGGCCGGCGAGCATGTCCACCCAGCGCTCGTATTCGGGCTTCCAGCGCCCGGCGTAATACGTGTCGCGCTCATATTTGCGCACCCCGTCGGCGCTCAGCTTCAGCTCGCGTTGATACCACTGGTCCACACTCTGGTGGGGGACGCCCAGGGCTTTCCAGTCTTCCAGGCCGATGGGGTTGACCAGGGCGAGCTGCTCGGTCTGTGCCGGGTACATCAAGGCATAGCGCGTGGCCAGCATGCCGCCGGTGGAGTGACCGAGCAGCGTGGCCTTCTGGATCCCGAGCTTTTCCAGCAACTGGTGGGTGTTGAGCGCCAGTTGCTGGAAGCTGTATTGATAATGCTCGGGCTTGCTGGAGGTGCAAAAGCCGATCTGGTCCGGCGCGATCACGCGGTAACCGGCGTCGCTCAAGGCCTTGATCGATGCCTCCCAGGTGGCGCCGCAGAAGTTCTTGCCGTGCATCAGCACCACGCTGCGCCCGTTGGCTTTGCCTTTGGCCGGAACATCCATATAGCCCATTTGCAGGCTGTTACCCTGGGACTCGAAGTGGAAGCGCTCAACCGGGTAGGGGTATTGGAAACCCTCGAGTTCAGGGCCGTAGGTGGCGGCAAATACTGGAGCGGCGCTGGCCGTGAGCAGGCCGGCGACGCACAGGTCACGGATCAAAGGCATGGTCATAAGCTCCGGGAAAGGTGTTTCGGATGCTGTTTGGGCAAGATTAACGGGGGATTAACAACCAGTGCAGGGTGATGGCAGCCAGCACGGCGTAGCGCAGCGCCTTGGCCACGGTCACCAGCAGCAGGAACCGCCACAGCGGTTCGCGCATGACACCGGCCACCAGGGTCAACGGGTCGCCAATGATCGGCACCCAACTGAGCAGCAGGGTCCAATGTCCCCAGCGCGCGTAATGGCTGCGCGCCTTGTCCAGTTGCCGTTCACTGAGCGGAAACCAGCGCCGCCCCTGGAAGCGCTCCGCCGAACGCCCCAGCAGCCAGTTGACCAGCGAACCCAACACATTGCCCAGCGTGGCGATGCCCAACAGCAGCCACACACTGTAATGCCCACTGAGCAACAGGCCGACGAGCACGGCTTCCGACTGCAAGGGCAACAACGTCGCCGCGCCAAAGGCGGCCAAGAACAGCCCCAGGTACGCCGTCAACATGGCGCAGGGGCTCGTTGCACAGGGGATTTCATGGTGGGTCTCGGAAAAAGGCGCGGCATTGGACCGGAAGGCTGTTCAGTTAAGCGCATATCGCCCTCTGTAGGAGCGAGCTTGCTGGCGAAAAACGTCAACGATAACGCGTGTTTCCTGATTGAACGCGGCGCCTGTGAGTTTTTCGCGAGCAAGCTCGCTCCTACAAAAAGCATTGGGTCGGGCATTTTCCCTGAAACGGGTCAGTTAAGCGATAGAGCGCTCAACCGCTGAAGGTTTCCAGGCGCTGCTTGAGACGGTCCAGCGCAACGCCCGAGCGTTCGATCATGCGTTCATGCAAGGCCGCCAGTTGCAGTTCGGTCTCATAGGTCAATACGCGCTTGAACAGCGTGCCGCCCGGTTGCGCGTGCAGGACATAATGAAGGCAGCCGTCGACCGCCAGCGAGGTGAACACGGTCTTGAACTCGTTGGGGCGCCGGGCGACTTGTACGCGGTAACTCATGGGGACGCGGATGCCCAGCAGGTCGATGATTTCGGTAAACCGCGTGCCGACCGGCAGTGAGCCGCGGGTGCCGGTGTCGGCGCTGAGGGAGGAGGGGTGCCATTCGTGCCAGCGGTCGGGCTGGGTCACATAGTCGTAGACCGTCTCGAGCGGGGCCCGGATAAACCGTTCCTGGCTGATTCGCTCCAAGCGCACCGGCTGCTCGGTCGTGGGCATGACACACCTCCTGTGTGGCGAGTGTTAAACCAGAAGTTGTCAGAATAGTCCGACTCCCGCGCTCTGCACGGGTGTATTACGGCCTGGATCAGCGCACTTTGAAGCGTCCCATCAAGGCAATCACCCGGCCATTGGCCTCCAGCAGGCTTTGGGTATTGGTTTCGGTGGCGTGACCGCTTTGTACCAGCTCTTCAACCATCTGTCGGATCTGCACCATGCTGCGGTTGATCTCTTCGGTCACTGCGCTCTGTTGCTCGGCGGCCGTCGCGATCTGGGTGCTGAGGTTGTTGATATGGCTGACTGAACCGGCCATCTCATCGAGCCCGGTGTTCACCCGCGCCGTGGCATCCGCTGCCGACTGGCAACTGGCCTGGGTGTTTTCCATGGCGGCCACCGACGAGCTGACGCCGGTGGTCAAGCGCGCCAGCATCTCGTTGATCTGCGAGGTACTGGCCTGGGTGCGTGCGGCCAGGGCGCGCACCTCATCGGCCACCACCGCAAACCCGCGCCCTTGTTCGCCGGCCCGCGCCGCTTCGATCGCGGCGTTGAGCGCCAGCAGGTTGGTCTGGCCGGCGATGGCACCGATCACGCCGAGGGTTTCGGTGATGCGCGCGGCATCCTGGCGCATGTTCTCGACGGTGTGGGTCGCGCTGGCCACTTCACCGATCAGGGCGCTGACGCTGGTGGACGCTTCGCCCACCACCACCCGTGACCGGTCGGCGTGCTCGTTGGCGCGCTGGGTGAAGGCCGCCGTTTCTGCGGCATTTTGCGCGACGGTGTCGGCGGTTGAGCTCATCTCGGTGATGGCGGTCACCGTCTGGTCCGTCTCCGAGGCGTGGCGCAACAGGATCTGGTTGGTGTGCGCCGAGGTGTGCTGCAACTGCTCAAGGCCCGAGGCCATGGCGCCAGTGGCCTGGGTCACTTCGCCGATCATGTTTTGCAGATAGACGATAAAGTGGTTCACCGAGTGACCGATGGCGCCGAGTTCATCTTCGGCGCGGATGGTGATGCGCCGCGTGAGGTCGGCATCACCGGCCGACAGTGCGTCGATATTGCCCTTGAGCGCTTTCATGCGCTGGACCAGTTGGCGAATCGCATACGCCGCCAGCAGTACCAGCAGGATCACCATCGGTACTTGCAACAGGGCCAGGGTGCCGAGCACATCATTGCGCTGGGCGGTGATCAACGAAGTGGGCAGGGCGGTCGCCAGGAACCACGGCGTCCCCTCGATCGGGCGCATGTAGAAGGTGCTGGCCACGCCCTGGTTGTCGAACTCGGCGCGTTGCAGGGCCTGGTCGCGATGGGCGAGGGCGGTGCTGACCTGGGCGGCGAACGCCGACGTGCCGGTCAGCTCGCTGATATTCTTCAGCACGATCGGGCCGCTGATACGCGAGCTGTTGCTGATGATCTTGCCGTCGCCTTCGACGATCAGCATCTGCCCGCCGATGTCTTTTTCCTTGCTGGCCACCAGGTCATTGAAGAAACCCAGGGTCACGTCGATGGTCGCCACGCCATAGGCGGCGCCGTCACGCTGGATCGCCATGGCGCAGTTGGTGCGTGGCTCCTGGCTGGCATCGTCCTTGTAGGCCGCGGCCCAGGCGCATTGGCCACGGGGTGAGGCGAGGCCGCCCTTGTACCAGCTCTGGTCGTAATAGTTGGGTGCGGGGTCACTGTTCCAGAAGGTGTTGACCGCCAGCTTGCCTGAGGCGTCACGGTGCCAGAATGTGCTGTGCTTGTTACGCCCGGGGGTGCGCTGGTTGGGCAGCGGCCAGATACCGCCGCCGAACACTTTCAGCTCGCCGTACTGGTCAACCAGGCCCGGCAGGACCTTGTCGATGGCATCGCTGTCAAGCAAAGGGATCGTTTGGGTGATGGTGCGTTGCTGGGCCTGAACCTTGTTCAGTTCGCCCTGGATCTGTTCGGCCACTTCGGCGACGCGATTGAGCACCACCTGTTCTTCGGTGTATTGCAGCTTGGGCGCGACCAACTGGCCGATACCCACGACGGTCAACACCAATAACACCAGAACGAACAACACCAGAAACAGGGTATAGCGGGCTTGGATGGAGCGCAGTGGGGGCATGGGGCCGTCCTTACGAAGCGTTATTGTCGACGCGGCTTTATTAGAGCTTCGTAGGGCTATCGGCTTGCATCGCAACAGCTTTAGGTGCGTGCGTGCAAGAAAGTGCCGGCGCCGTCGGGCGCCGCCGCCAGGTCAGATCTCCAGCATCGCCATGACCGTTGACGAGTGCGCATGGTGAAGCGCGTATTCACCCGGATCGTGGAGTTGGGCGGTTTCGCCAGGGCGGCGGACAGCCTGCAACTGCCGCGCGCTTCGGTGACGATCCTGATCAAGCAACTGGAGGCGCACCTTGGCGTGCAGCTGCTGGCGCTGCGCGCGCAACCGGGCAATGGGTTGCGGCGTTAACTCTGCGCCCGGCGGTAGGCCCCCGGTTGTTGCCCGATGACTTTATGAAACGCCCGGGTAAACGCCGCCACCGACTGATAACCCACCGCCAGCGAGACATCCGCCACGGTCTGGTCCGTCTTGAACAACTGGCACGCGTGGCGCATGCGCATCATCAACAGCACCTGGCCCGGCGACTGTCCGCACAGCTCATTGAAACGTTTGAAAAACGCCGAGCGTGACAGCCCGGTGCAGGCGGCCATGCTTTCCAGCGTCCAGTTCTCTGCCGGACGTGCGATCAACTGTTCCAGCAAACGGGCAAATGCCGGTTGCCGACCGAGTGCCGCCAGGCCGCCCAATTCAGTGTTATCGAGCACGTGTTGACGCAGCACATACAGAAACAGCAGATGGCACAGGCGCTCGAGCAAGGCCTGGGAGGGCGCCGGCAGGCGTTCGCATTCCTGCAGGATCAGTGCGAACAGATTGCGCGCGGCGGTCAACGACGGGTCGCCGGCGCGCAGGATGATCCAGGCGGGCAGGCTGTCGACAATCATCGCCGACAGCCCGGACTGGAAATGAAAGAAGCCGCAGACCAGGCCCACGCCATCGGTGGCATTGCTATCGAGGGGCAGCATCGGACGGCGCGGGCATTCTTGCGCGCCGGTGGCGGTGTCCGCACCGGACAGCCGATATTGGAGGTCGCGCAGCAGGAACACGGCATCGCCATTGTTCAGCTGTTCAGTCGGCTGGCCGTCGATATGCAGCCAGCACTCGCCTTGCACGATCAGATGAAAACTCGCCCGGGCCAGGCCATGGGTGCTCGCGTGCCAGTCGCCGCAATAGCGACCGACGTGAAACAGGCTGGTGCTGAGTTCGAGGCTGTCTAATAACCAATCGACAAGTGCACTGGACGAATTCATCTAACGAAAAGACTCTGGAGCAAGTAATCGCTACTTTAGCCTATTGAGGGCTTTTTTTATAACCAACAGACTGGGGTCATTCACTCATCAGGAGACCACTCCATGTCCCGTGTACCGCTGCTTACCCCTGAAACCGCGCCGGAGGCCGCCAAGCCTTTCCTGGAAAATGCGCTCAAAGGCTCGGGGTTCATTCCCAACCTGCTGGCCGTGCTGGCCAATGCGCCGGCGGCACTGGAAACCTATATCACCGTGTCCGGCCTGAATGCCAAGTCGACCCTGAGCCTGGCGGAGCGTGAAGTGGTGCAATTGATCGCCGCCACCAGCCACGGCTGCGATTTTTGCGTGGCCGGGCACACCGCCGTGGCACGTAACAAAGCCAAGCTGCCCGAAGACGTCATCGAGGCGCTGCGCCAGCGCGGTGAATTGCCCGAGCCCCGCTATGAGACACTCGCCGCGTTCACCCGTGAAGTGATTGCCACCCGCGGCGATGTCAGCGATGCCGGCTATGACGCGTTCCGCGCCGCCGGCTATACCGACGGGCAGGCGCTGGAAGTGATTCTGGGGGTCAGCCTGGCGACATTGTGCAATTTTGCCAACGTGTTCGCGCGTACGCCGTTGAACCCGGAGCTGGCGCAATACCGCTGGGAAAAACCGGCCAGTTGAATCGGTGCTGATCCACCTGTTGTCATCAAGGAGAAAGACCCATGCTTGACCCGATCTTGAGCCGTTGGCTCGATGTTCAAGCGCAGGCCCTGGACGTGGGCAGTTGCGATCCACAGGAAGTGCTGCCGCGGCTGGCCGAGGCCAATGTGTTGCGAGTCGGCGTGCCCAAAGCCCTCGGCGGCCTGGGCGGCGACGTGGCGGGGGCGGTGGAAGCCATCGCCAATATTGCCAGCCATTCCCTGGCGGCGGCGTTCGTCTGCTGGGGCCAGCGCTCCTTTATCGAATACCTGCTGCAAAGCCCCAATGCACGGCTGCGCGAGCAACTGCTGCCGGACCTGCTCAGCGGCAAGCTGGCCGGTGCCACGGGGCTTTCGAATGCGATGAAGTTTCTGTCCGGCATCGAGACGCTGCAGATCAGCGCCGAGCCCACTGAACATGGCTGGACCCTCAACGGCCGTCTGCATTGGGTGACCAACCTGCGCAAGAACGGCTTCGTCGCCGCTGCGGCCATCGAACACGCCGGTGGCGGCGCGCCGTTTATCCTGGCGATCCCGGATTCAGTGGCCGGCTTGCAGCGCTCCCGCGACCTGGAGTTGCTCGGGTTGCAGTCCAGCAATACCGCCGCCCTGGGACTTGAAGGCGTGAAACTGAGCCGCGACTGGCTGCTGCACGAAGACGCGCGTCAGTTCCTGCCCGCCGTGCGACCGGCGTTCCTGGGCTTGCAATGCGGCCTTTCGATAGGTCTGGCGCGGCGTTCCCTGGCGGAGGTGGCGCATCACTTGGGCGCTTCGCGCACGGTGTTACGTGAAGAGCTCGAAGCGCTGCGGTTGACCCTCGATCACCTGGTCACTGAACTCAAGAACGGTTTGCTGGCCGGGCGGTTTGCCGCCGAACCGGTGCCGTTGTTCAAGCTGCGCATTGCCCTGGCGGAAACCGCCGCCAGCGCCGTACAGCTGGAGTTGCAGGCCAGCGGCGGCAAGGCTTACCTCACCGCCCATGGCAGCGGCTTTGCCCGGCGCTGGCGCGAATCGGCGTTTGTGCCGATTGTCACGCCGAGCCTGGTGCAACTGCGCACCGAATTGCAACGTCAGGCCAACCTATGAGCGCGACGGTGATGACGGCCCGGGATGTGTGCCTGGGGTATGCCGGCGGCCCGGTATTGCAAGGCTTCGACCTGCAACTGCAGCCCGGTGAAGTGGTGTCGATCCTCGGCCCCAGCGGCGTGGGCAAGTCCAGTCTGTTGCGGGTGCTGGCCGGTTTGCAGGCGCCCCAGGGCGGTAGCGTACGCGTGCTGGGTGAGCCTTTGAACGGCCCGCATCCACGGGTCGCGGTAGCGTTTCAGGACCCCAGCCTGCTGCCGTGGCTGAACCTGGAAAAGAACGTCGCCTTCGGCCTGGATTTCGCCCGCCAACCGCAGTTGAGCGGCGACGAACGCCGCCAGCGTGTCGACCACGCGATTGCCGCGGTCGGCCTGGAACATGCCCGTCATCAGTTCCCTGCGCAGTTGTCCGGTGGCATGGCCCAGCGCACGGCATTGGCCCGCTGCCTGGCCCGCCAGCCGCAGGTATTGCTGCTGGACGAGCCCTTCGGCGCACTGGATGAAGTGACCCGCGCGGACATGCAGCACCTGTTGCTCAAGGTCAATCGCGAACAGGGCTCGGCGGCGGTGTTGATCACCCACGACATCGATGAGGCCTTGCTGTTGTCCGACCGTATCCTGCTGCTGGGTAACCGCCCGGCACGCACCCTGGGCGAATGGCGAATCGATCTGCCGCAACCGCGTGAGGAACAGGTCGAAGCTATCGGCGCGCTGCGCATCGACATTCTTAAAACCTTACGGCAGGCGAGCCGTCCTCAACCCAACCCCCTCGAATTGCTGGAGCCTAACCATGTGTCTGGATGACCTGACCCACTCGCGCCGCGACTTTCTCAAACTGTCTGCGGTGCTCAGCGCCGCCGGCGCCTTGCCGTTGCTGAGCAGCCTGCAGGCGCGTGCCGCCAGTGAGCCGGATGCGCCGGTACGCATCGGTTATCTGCCGATCACCGACGCCACGCCGCTGTTGGTCGCGCACAATAACGGGCTGTTCGAAGCCGAGGGTATCCAGGCCGAACGTCCGGTGCTGCTGCGCAGTTGGGCCCAGGTGATCGAAGCGTTTATCTCGGGCCAGGTCAACGTGATTCACCTGTTGTCGCCCATGACCGTATGGGCGCGCTATGGCAGCAAGGTGCCGGCCAAGGTGGTGGCGTGGAACCATGTGGGCGGTTCGGGCCTGACCGTGGCGCCGGGCATCACTGACGTGAAGCAACTGGGCGGCAAGTCGGTGGCGATTCCGTTCTGGTATTCGATTCATAACGTGGTGGTGCAGCAGTTGTTCCGCGACAACGGGCTGACCCCGGTGTCACGTGCGGCGGGCGGCGCGATCGGCGCCAATGAAGTCAACCTGATCGTGCTGCCGCCGTCGGACATGCCGCCGGCATTGGCCAGCAAGCGCATCGACGGTTATATCGTCGCCGAGCCGTTCAACGCCCTGGCGGAGAACCTCAAGGTCGGTCGCGTGCAGCGTTTCACCGGCGACGTCTGGCGCAACCATGCCTGCTGCGTGGTGTTCATGCACGAGCATGACCTGACCCAGCGCCCGGAGTGGTCGCAGAAAGTGGTGAACGCCATCGTCAAGGCCCAGGTCTGGACCCGCGACAACCGCGAAGAAGCGGTGAAGCTGTTGTCCAAGGATGGCCCGAACCGCTACACGCCGCATGCCGAACCGGTGTTGAGCAAAGTGCTGGCGCCTGCCGCCGCCGACCGCGCCGGGTACCTGGCCGATGGTGCGATCCGTCACGCCAACTGGGACGAGCACCGCATCGACTTCCAGCCTTACCCATTCCCCAGCTACACCGAGGAACTGGTGCGCCGCCTGAAAGACACCCTGATCGAGGGCGACAAGAAATTTCTCGCTGAGCTGGACCCGGCCTTCGTCGCCAGGGACCTGGTGGATGACCGTTTCGTGCGCAACGCCATCGAAGCCGTCGGCGGCATGAAGACCTTCGGCTTGCCCGAGGGTTATGCGCGCAACGAGGAGATTGGCGTGTGAGCAGCGGCAAAACCGTAGCGTGGCCGGGCTGGTTGCTCGGCTTGGGTGGCTTGGCGGGTTTGCTGGTGCTCTGGTGGCTGGGCGTCAAGGTATTTGGCGATGCCGATGGATTGTCTTCGCGCTTTTCCCTGGCGGCCACGTTCAGCAGCCTGTGGGAACTGTTGGGGCGCGGCGAGTTGTACCTGCATATTGCCGTGAGCCTTAAACGCATTTTTATCGGCTTGTTTCTGGCCTTGCTGGTGGGCGTGCCGCTGGGGCTGCTGGTGGGCAGTTCGCGCAACCTGGAGGCGGCGACCACCCCGGCGTTCCAGTTTTTGCGCATGATCTCGCCGCTGTCCTGGATGCCCATCGTGGTGATGCTGATGGGGGTGGGCGACCAGCCGATTTACTTCCTGCTGGCGTTCGCTGCGGTGTGGCCGATCATGCTCAACACCGCGGCCGGCGTGCGTCATCTCGACCCGCGCTGGCTGCAGTTGAGCAAGAGCCTGAGCGCCACGCGTTGGGAGACGTTGCGGCGGGTGGTCATTCCCGGCGTGGTAGGGCATGTGCTGACGGGCGTGCGCCTGGCCATCGGCATTCTGTGGATTGTGCTGGTGCCGTGCGAAATGCTGGGGGTCAGTGCGGGGCTGGGCTATTACATCCTCGATACCCGTGATCGGCTGGCATATTCGGAGTTGATGGCGATGGTGCTGCTGATCGGGCTGCTGGGGTTCGCACTGGATGCGTTGGCGCGGTGGCTGCATCAGCGCTGGGTACACGCTGACTGAGGTTCGAGCCGTTGCCGGCATGCTGTGCAGGAAACGGCTCGACGGTTTGCCGGGTCACTCGGGCGTGAAAATTTGCAGGTCTCCCGTCATGTCATTGTGGGTTTTCAGCTCGCCGTTCGGGCCCGGTCGCACGTCTGTGGCTTTCGTGCCGTAGCTTCCCCTCATACCGGCTCTCTCATAGATACCAATGCCAATGCCGCCGGTGGCTTCGGCCAGGCCACGTACACCCTGGGTGGTGTTGATGTGCTGACGACCCACCAGGGCAATCACCTTGCCCTTGTGCGTGTGCCTCAGCAGCTCATGGGCGGCGTAGAAGTTCATTTCCTTGAGCCGTTGTAGATTCCGATCGGCGCTGCTCTGGGCCTTATAGGCATCACGCTCATGTCGATGGCGGGTCAGATAGAAGTGATCCAGAGGCACCACTTCAATGCCGTTGGCCTTGAACGTGTCGATCAGTGTGCGCAAATTCAAATCAGGCTCGTAAGGGCGTTGTTTGTAGCCCGTGACGCCCATCCCATCGTCCTTGAGCCGCATTTTGTTGTCATACACCATGCCCTCCATCCCGATAACCTTGACGTTTTTTCGTTTAAATACGGGGATCAGTTCGATGAGCACACGAAATGAAGCCAGACTGAGATGGTTCTCGCCGAAGGCCACGATATCCGCCATGTCCAGGGACTTTTCGACCAGGTCGGCGATCGGTTCAATGGCTTTTACGTCGGGCAGTCCAGGGCGTGGCAGTTGAGGCCCCGCCAGGCTTTTGTTCATCTCCAGTTCGTAGCGCTCCCGGGTAGGGCCCCTGCGGGTCGGCGAGAAATGCGCTTCGGTGGGCGCGCCTTTGATGAAGTCGAGATACTTTATGTGCGGCGGCGGTAGATGATCGGTTTTACGCGTAATCTGTACCGCCGGGCCAGGCACTTTGCTTGCTGGAAGCGTCGCCGGGTCCGGCTTCCTGTAGGGATGAACCCGTTCTGACTTGTGCGCGTTGAGACGTGCCCTTGCGGCGCTGAAATCGGGTGATGGCGGCATCAGTGTATGGACCGGATCGAAGGCCACCAACGGCGCACCGTAGGGGCGTTGGGTGCTCGCATCAAATGCGTACCACTGGCCATCGTGCTGTATCGCATTGACGTTCACGGCGCGATTACGCACGTTCAAGCTGCCCGTCGCGGCTGCGTCAAAGCGTCTGCTGGCGGTGTTCAGTTCGTCGAGCGCCACCGTCCCCTTGAGGCTGCGCAGCCCGCTTTTCACCGCGCCGGCGGCCTCGAAGGCAACTTTACCGGCTCCGATCAGTATTTCGTCCGCGCCATTGAACGGATTGAACTCCTTGACCATGGGCACAACCATGATCTTCGTGACCTTGAGCGCCTTGGTCGCGACCGATGCCGTCGTCTTCAGCACTTTCGCCGCTTTTGCGGCAGCCCCCATCCCGGCAGTGAGAAAGCCGAAGCCATCAAAGGCGAGGTCGTCGATGGCGTCGCTGTATTCGCCCTTATTGAAGTTCACAATGGCCGAGCGCAGGGGAATCAGATCGAGAAACCCATCACGCAAGGTGACCAATCGATCGTTGGCGCGCTCAGAGGACGTGACGCCCTCAGCGGCTTTACGGATGGCTGGGTTGTCCAGGTACAGTGCCTTGACGATCGACTCGGCGAGTTCGTGGGTACGGGGATTGATGAACATGTACGGTGCCGATGCGGTGCCGGATCGCTCGCCATCGAGTGGGTCGCGCTTGACGCTGTCCAGGTCGACCCCCTTCAGCAGCGCGCCGCCCCCCAGGTAGTGGACGAACGTCTTCATCCCTTCAACGGTCTTTTCTCGATTGATATCAGGGAAAAACTCTTCCTCTTTGGTTATTTCGTTCGAGAAGTGCTCCGGCGCGCGGGGTATTTTCCGGCTGCCAAGGTTATGGATAACGCCTTTTTCCGTATCGAACGCATAGTTGGAGGTCTTTGCGCCATTTTCTGCGGTGACCAGGATCCTGGGGCTGGTGTGGAATAGAGTCGGCCCCATGAAAGGCACTGGGCTGGTCTTGTAACTTTTCTCCAGGTAATAGGTGATTTTTCCGAAGCTGAGATTCTTCTTGTCTTCAGGCGGCAGATTGTTGAGAGCGTTGATCACGCTCAAGTGTTTGATTTTTTTAAAGTTGGCGACCGCTTCGGAAAACGCCGCGTCGAAGGCCTTTTTGATATTGAATTGTGGTCGATGGGTGAAGGCGACGAAGGCAGCGAGGTCAACGCTGTGGGTGCCTTTTGCGATACTCCAGCGGTCGTCCATGACGATCTGCTCCATCACGATTTCGCGCATGGAGTACGGTTTGCTTGGCTTTGGCGTTACGGTGCTGGAGAGTCTTGAAAATATTTTCTCATCGAAGTCAACGTCCTTTCCGAACTCGCCGATGAGCAGACCCATTGCCATCGCTGCACGATCCGGCATGACCGTGTCCATCAAGGCACTGCCTTCCTTGAGTTTTTCCCGCTGGTTGTTGAAGGCTGCCTGCACCCGATCAAGCTCATCCTGGCTGTACAGTGCGTCGCCTTTTGCTTCAAGAATATTGTTGCTGACGCCCCAGTCCACCAACGCCGCTGTTTGTATGGAGGCCGGAGCGGGCGGCAGTGCGCAGGCCTTTATCATCACCTCGGCGTAGGTCATGTTGGCCGCGCTACTGCCAATGGCGTCGACTGCCAGGCAAAGGTCCCGCCAGGCCTGGGTGCCCTGGCGAACTTCATCGGGGATATCCCTGACCAGGTATTGCGGGTGGGTGCGCATCAACAGCAGATGAACGGCTGTCTTTGCCAGTGCGGGTGATGCCCGTCCCTGGTCGATCAAGCACTGACGCAGGCCTTCGGTGACCCTCGACAGAGGTTGTCCCCAATGGCTTTCTTGGGCCAGATCGAACCCGGCTACCCGGTTGCGTTGGGGCGACGTAATGGATTCCGGATCCAGCGTCAGATGCAGCGCGGCCAGTGTGTAGTCATTGATGCTGGAGTCGGTAGCGATGCCGTTCAGTCTGGTTTGCATGGCCAGGCCCAGCGCCCGGCCCTCAGGGGAGCTGACCAGGCTTTCCAGCGCCTTGACCGGATCCTCCAGGGCATCGGGGGAAAGGGGCCGGCTGCTGTTCAGATAGGCCAGTACGTTGCGTTGCGCCCCTGCCTGCGATGATTGCGTGCCGGCGTTGGCATGCGCGATTGCAGCCGTTCGCAGCGTTTGTTGCTGACTGATATCCAGTGGGATCGGCCAGGACAAACCTCCGCCGAAATTGCCGAACAGATGTTGACGTGCCTTTAACGCTGCCGCCTCTGCCAGGGACTGCAACTCGCTTCTGGTCCTGGGCAGTGGCAAGCCATTCTCGATGATGAAGGCTTCCACGGTGGCTGGTTTTCCGGGCGCGAGGATGTAGGCCTGATACTGGGACGATTCTGGCGCTATGTTCATCGGCGCGTTTTTCAGCGCGGCGGAGACCTGTCGCGCGGGCGCCTGCTCGGACAGGCAGTGATAGGCCTGGTTCAGTTGCTGCGCCAGGTACTGCCAGTTTCCTCGATTCGCCAATTGCCGATCCAGTGCCTGGCGACCGTCCACTTTGCTCAAGCGATCCTGCAGCGATTGAGTACGCGCCCATAGCGCATTGGTCCCGTCGAAATGCAGGCTCAGGTCGGCGGCCTGCTGCAGGCCGGCCATCACTGGCGGCGCGCGCCATGGATCATCGAGTTGCACGCTGTTTTCGGGTTCATACAGCGCTTGCAACTGGTTAGTCAGATTGTGCTGATGAAGCTGCAGCAATTGCGGCACGCCGGTGGCGATGACGTCGGTTGTGACTGGCGTGAGCTGTCTGCTCAGGTTCTTGCTCCAATCGCCGTCGAGGCTGCGCTGGAGCGTCAATGGCAGTGTCTGTTTCAACTGCTCTGCCGCCTCCGGATCGGAGCGCAGACGCTGGCCGAGCGTATCAAACGCTTCACCCGGGCTGTCGAACGTTTCATACCCGTCGCGCGGGGTGTACAGCACCGTCAGGCCTCGTTGTTCGGCGGGCGTCAAGGTCCTGTCCGTTTCCGGTTTGTCGTAAGGACGTGCCGCTGATGACCCGTCGCGGCGGGTGATCATGAATGCGCCGGCCAACAGTGTTCCGGCGGGCATTGGCAGATTGACCCTCAGCGGATAAACCCCCGGCCGCTCGCCATCGCGCATGGCGCTTTCTCGATCCGCCAGCGTCGGGTACTCAAAGGCTTTGTCGATCAGGGTCTTGGCGGCCGGGCTCAGTGTGCCGTCTTCGACTCTCAAGGCGGCCAGTGTCGACAACATCTCTCGATGGGTATTCAGCAATTGGTCCTGGGGTGACTCGGGGTTGACCGCGCCCGGGCGCGGCTGCGTCCAGAACCGTGTAAAGCTCGCAGGCAGGTCGTTCTCGATGGCCTGGGCGATGGCCAGCAGCGAGCTGCCGGCGCTTAGCTGCCGGTGACTTTCGCTGGGCTCAACCGTGCTGTAAAAGCCGACTTCTGCAGCGCCCGGGAGTGTCGGTGACAGCGGTTCAACCGAGTTGTTGAGAGTTCGCAGCGCATCGAACAAGGCTTCGGTGATGCTTCGCGCCGAGACCAGCGTGCGCTCTCCCTGCTCGTCGGTGTGATAGCGATGCACATACAGTGATGAAGCGTCCACAGGAGGGGTGGCCCCGAAGCTGCGGGCGAGCTGTTGCTCGATAACGTTATTGAGCGTTGGCTGGCATCGCAACAGCGCCTGGATATCCTGATTGAGTGACTGGTATTGGTTGAGCAACAGGCGTTGATCGGTTATTTGCAGGCCACTGAGCAGGTCCGAGCGAATCGCGCTGACGGGTGCGATCCCTTGCACGGAAGGAAGCGTCAATGCTGGCACCTGCTGTGGCGCAAGCTGCGGCAGAGGTGGCGGGGTGGTTTCCAGGGAGGAGGTGTCCCGGCGTATACGGAGGTTGGCGAGGCCTGAAATCAATTGTGTAATCCAAGTGACGTTGGCCCAAGTTTCCCTATGTTGTTTGGCGAATGATTCTTCCTTGTTGGGCTTCGTATGGTTGGGGCTGTCGCGTAGGTACGTTCCGTACAGGAGGGGCGAATATCGTGTATCCGCAGGTGTACGGGCAATGGGGTCAAACGCCGGCAGGCGTAGGACGAGCCAAAATTTTTCATCGCCTGTAACATGAGCCTCGGCCGGCCTCAGTCCGTCCCCGCCACCGGGTAGCTTCCCGGCATGCGCAGCGACACAACGTGCATACATTCTTCAGGTTCAGGAACTCGTCATGACCCAAAAGCAACGCTTGAAATATTCGATTCTGATTGCCCTGGCCGTGCTGGCCTCGATGTTCGGCCTGTCTTACCTGCAGAACATCGGCGTGATCAGCGAGAAAACCTTCCAGTACCTGGCCATTGCGATTGCCGTTGTCGTTGTGGTGATCAACGGCATCATGCGGCGCAAGGTCAAGCCTCACTTCTGATGAGCGCGTGATTCAGACGCGCCCATTGAGCACTTTGGCAGCCTCTTCGTGGAGGCTGTAGCTCTTGTCGGCATTGAGGGTGATCACGCCCTCGCTGCACAGGCGCTTGAGCACCTCGCGCACGCTGAGAAACGACAACGGGATGCCCAGTTCCAGCAAATGGCTGTGCACACCGCGCACGCCAAGGGTGCGCTGGTTGCCGGCAGCGGTGATCAAGGCGTCGATGACCTTCAGCCGAATCAGGCTGGTGCGCAGACCGAAACACTTGAGCAAATGGCGTATGCGCTGGTTGCCCTGCTGTTCGGGCGTTTTGTCAAACCCTTGCGAGCCGTTGCCGAAACCGGCCTCGTTGGTTGATGAATGTCCATCCGTGGGCACTTGTGGGTTGTACATGCAAAACTCCTTATCAGAGCCTTATCAGGAAAATGATGGTGCTCTTATTCAATAAGACGAACGAACGAGCAAAATCATGAAGTGCAAGCTGTAGAAAATTTGTCGGTATCAGGTTTGTCACAGTGTGCACGCCGGGAATAAACCTGCCGCGCGGCTAAATTATTGCCGGCGGGTTGCGTCCTAACGGTGGGGTAGTTGCCCCTATCGAGGGTGTTCAATTGACTGTGGAGTCGGCGTGATTATTTCCAATGGGTTGTCCAGGATAGGCATGGCAGGGATGTTGCTGGGGTTGAGCCTGGCGGCATCGGCGCGCGAGCAGGTAGTGCAGGCGTCGGCGGAGATTCGGCGTACCACTTATGGCGTGCCGCATATCCGCGCCAACGACGAACGGGGTCTGGGTTTCGGCATCGGCTACGCGTATGCCCAGGACAATCTGTGCCTGCTGGCCAATGAAATCGTTACGGTGAATGGCCAGCGTGCCCGATTCTTCGGCCCCGAGCAGGCCACCCTGGAAGAGCGCAACAACCTCGCCAGCGACGTGTTCTTTACCTGGCTGAACACGCCGAATGCGGTCGAGGCATTCTGGAACGCGCAAACGCCGCAGATCCGCCAGCGTATCGAAGGCTATGTGGCAGGCTTCAATCGTTATCTGAAAGAGCAGGGCGCACCGGTGCAGTGTCAGGCGGCGTGGGTGCGTCCGCTGGTCAAGGAAGACCTGGTCAAGCTGACCCGCAGGCTGCTGGTGGAAGGTGGCGTCGGGCAGTTCGCCGAAGCCTTGGTTGGCGCGACACCTCCCCAGGCCATGGCCGCCGTGCAGCCCGACGCCAAGGCATTCGAACTGGCCGCTGCCCATCAACAGCGTTTTACCCTTGACCGGGGCAGCAACGCCGTGGCCGTCGGCCGGGATCGCTCCTTCAATGGGCGCGGCATGTTGCTGGCCAACCCGCATTTCCCGTGGGTGGGCGGCATGCGTTTTTACCAGATGCACCTGACCATTCCCGGCCAGCTGGATGTAATGGGCGCGGCGCTGCCCGGCCTGCCGGTGGTGAATATCGGCTTCAACCAGCACGTGGCGTGGACGCACACGGTGGACACTTCCAAGCATTTCACCCTGTATCGCCTGACCCTCGACCCCAAGGATTCCACCCGCTACCTGCTCGATGGCAAGTCCTTGCCCCTGGATAAAGCCACGCTGACCGTGCAGGCCAAACAGGCTGATGGCAGCCTCAAGGATGTCACCCATACGGTCTACAGTTCGCAGTTCGGCCCCGTGGTGCAATGGCCCGGCAAGCTGGACTGGGACAACCACTATGCATACAGCCTGCGCGACGCAAACCTCGGCAACGACCGGGTGCTGCAACAGTGGTACGCGATGAACCGCGCCGACAGCCTCCAGGCGCTGCAAACCTCGGTGCATACCCTGCAAGGCATCCCGTGGGTCAATACCCTGGCCGCCGATGACCAGGGCCAGAGCCTGTACATGAACCTGTCGGTGGTGCCCAACGTCAGCGCCGCCAAGCTTGCGCAATGCAGCGACCCGCGGGCCGGCCTGCAAATGATCATGCTCGACGGCAGCCGCAGCGCCTGCGCCTGGGACATCGACCCTCGCGCCGCGCAAGCGGGCATCTTCCCGGCTGCCCAATTGCCGCAGCTGCAACGCAGCGACTACGTGCAGCACTCCAACGATTCGGCCTGGATGGCCAACCCCAAGGCGCCGCTCACCGGCTTCTCCCCGGTGATCAGCCAGGACAACATCGGCCTCGGTCCCCGTGCACGTTTTGCCCTGCAACGCCTGCAATCCCTGGAGAAACAACCGATTACCGTCAGCGCCCTGCAAAGCATGGTCATGGACAACGAGGTGTACCTGGCGGGGCAAGTCATGCCCGACCTGTTGGCGTTCTGCGCCAAGCACCTGGGCAACGATGCCGCCGCGCTTGAGTCACTGTGCACCAGCCTGAAAACCTGGGACCAGCGCGCCAACCTCGACAGCGGCCTGGGCCTGGTGCACTTCATCAACCTGGTGGAACACCTGCAGCAGATTCCCGATGCCTGGCGCGTCGCTTTCGACCCGGCCCACCCGCTGACCACCCCGAGTGGCCTCGCCATCGACCGCGCACCCGTGGCCAAGGCCCTACGCGAAGCCATGCTTGCTTCCAGCGCCGCCGTCGACAAACTCGGCGTGAAACGCTGGGGCGACCTCCAGGTCTCCGGGCAAACCCCCATGCATGGCGGCCCGCAGGAACTGGGCATCTACAACGCCATGCAAACCGTACCCCGTGCCGACGGCAAACGCGAAGTCGTCAGCGGCACCAGCTATCTGCAAATCGTCAGCTTCGACGACAAAGGCCCCCAGGCGGTAGGCGTACTGGCGTTCTCCGAATCCAGCAATCCTGACTCAAAATACGCTGTGGACCAGACCCAGGCCTTCTCCGAGAAACAGCTGCGCCCACTGCCTTTCACCGAAGCCCAGATCAAGGCCGACCCGCAGTACCAGGCGCAACGCATCCAGGAGTAGGGCGGCCACGCAACCCCTTGATGCCAATGCGAAATATTTTTGAAATCAAGGGGTTGCGGGCAAAAGCAAATAAGTACATAATGGCGCCCATCGAACGCAATGAAGCATTAAAAACTTTAATGTATTCAATGAGTTAGATGTGTTGGATCAGTTAGAGAGTAGAGGCGCGCTTCACAGAGCCCACTCAAGTTTGTATGCGGTGAATGCCGGCAACACAGGCATTGATCGTTTGAGGCCGAGTAGCAAAATGGTTATGCAGCGGATTGCAAATCCGCCTACGCCGGTTCGATTCCGACCTCGGCCTCCACTCTTGAAAACCCCGTAGATTAGCGTCTACGGGGTTTTTTATTGTTTGCGATTTATGGTTCCTTGATGATCGTTCCCACGCTCTGCGTGGGAATGCATCCCGTGACGCTCTGCGTCACCTGTCGGCGGGACGCGGAGCGTCCCAGGCGGCATTCCCACGCAGAGCGTGGGAACGATCAGACTGACACGCCGCCATCGGGGGCAAGCCCCCTCCCACATGGGATCACCATTCGTCTGCCACCCGGCACTCTGCCTGCCATGCCGTCTCTGAATATCAAGCGCGGATATCCCGAGCGTAGGAACGGAGAACCAGCATGCATATCAACGAAAATGCCCCGGGGAACCTGTCTCAACAGGATGTGACTCGCAATACCGATAACGAAACCGGTCACGACCCTAAGCGTGATGAGGACAATATTCCACTGCCGCCGGACGATGACGCGCCGCTGGAGGAGGATATGTCGGATGTGGATGCGGCCGATTCAGTGGCGAGTGAGCATCCGGATAACTAGTGATTGATTCAAACTGATGAACCCGGCCTGGCGCCGGGTTTTTTTGCGGTGCAGAACGCCCCGGCCATCGTTTTTTCAAACCCAGAGTCCGTGGTTTTCGACGAATGACGTGTCTGGATCAAGGGTTCCAGCCTTTAAACGGTTGTCACGGACGCCTCAGCCGACTACCCTGAAATTGTTTGTATTGTTACAAACAATTTCGGTGTGACTGTTTCCCGGTCACACGGCTTCAGGATGAGGAACGAAAAATGTTTGCACACGAAGGTACTGCGCTAGAGCTTTTAACCCTGGTTTTCGGCGTGACGGCTCTGCTTCTGGTGATCTGGTTTGTCCACCACCAATACGAACTCAGGGCGCGAAAGCGTGTAAAAAAACAACATGCTGATGGCGGTCAGCATTCAACGCAACACCGCTGATCAGCCCGATGCAGCGATGCGGCTGGTCTCAGCCAGCCGCTTCAGACCGATTGATTCGCTGCTCTTTGACTTCATGTGCGTAGGCTTCAAGACGTTTCTGCTGGACGGCCAGCAGCGCGCACACTTTGGTCAGCAGCGCCGCTTGATCGCCCGCCTTGCCGCTGGCCGCCAGGGCCTTCAGTTCAACCACCGACCAGCCGATCACGGCGCCGGCATCTTCAAGGTCGTAGAACAGCGCTTGTTGTGCGGTTCTGGGACCGCCGAGATCGTCTATCACAGCGTTCACCCTGTTTATCCGGGAAAAATCACAGGCAAAGAAAAGCCCGCGATGGGGGAGCGGGCTAAAAGGTGTTCATGTAGGAGCTGGGATAACCTTAGGCCTGCGTCTGTGAAAGCTTCGTGAAACCCATGTCATCAAAGTGTATTCCTCGATCCAACGCCAGCTGTATGGGGCGAGAAACTGCGCAACCCTCTACTGTCGCAGGACATCACCCCCCGCTTGGATGCCGCGCCATGTTCATGTCCACCAGTCTTCTGTCAGCCTTTATGCTGTTCGCTTTCGTGTCTTCGATCACCCCCGGGCCCAACAACACCATGTTGCTGGCCTCCGGCGTGAATTTCGGCTTTCGCCGTTCGATGCCCCATGCGCTGGGTATCAGCATCGGGTTCATGGTGCTGGTGATTTGCGTGGGGCTGGGCCTGGGCGAAGTGTTCAAGCTGTTCCCCTGGGCGTACACGTTGCTTCGTTATGTCGGTGCTGCCTATCTGCTGTACCTGGCGTGGAAGATCGCCAACGCCGGCGGCATGGCGGACAGCGATGACGAACAGGGCAAGCCGATGACTTTTCTTGGCGCGGCGGCGTTCCAGTGGGTCAACCCCAAGGCGTGGATCATGGCACTGGGCGCGATCACCACCTACACGCCGGCCGAGGGTTACGTGACCAATGTGCTGGTGATTGCGCTGGTGTTTGCCGTGGTCAACCTGCCGAGTGTGTGCGTGTGGGTCGGCTGCGGCAGCGGCTTGCGCAGTGTCTTGCGCGAGCCGCGTTGGTTGCGGGCATTCAACTGGACCATGGCGGGGTTGCTGGTGCTGTCGTTGTATCCGATGCTTTTTGTCGGGTGACAGCCCCACTAGACCGGCGAAATGGTCGCCAGCATGCCGATGCCGATGGTCAACACCAGAAAACCGAACAGGAAAATAGCCATCTTGGTCATAAGGCCTCCAAAGGGAAGGGGGACGACAGGAATGTCGGATGGCGCCATTGTCCGCTTCGGGCGGTTTTCGATACAGAGGCAGATGGCGCGGAAAAAACCGTATCAGATGGCGCGCCAGCGCCTGGATCGCAGGTTTCAGGCGCTACAGGTTTTTGCTGATCAGCCGCCGGGAGTGAGACAGCCACCGCGTTTGCCCCTAAGATAGCGCCCACTGCATCAACAATAAGAGTGGGCCAACCCTCGATGGAAAGACGCCAGTTCAGCGGTGGCATGAAGGGTAAGAACCTGCGCTACCTCAATGACAATCCCCAGCAGACGGCGGCGGTCACCCGTATCGGCTTCCTGCTGCTCGAACACTTCTCGCTGCCTGCCTTCACCCAGACCCTCGACACGCTGGTCACCGCCAACCTGCTGCGCCCCGAGCTGTTCGCGACGCGCACGTTCGGGTGGGACGAGCGCGAGATTATCAGTGACCTGGGCCTGGTCATCCGTCCCGATGCGCGCCTGGAACCTTCGGTGTTGCAGGATTTGGACCTGCTGGTGATCTGTGGTGGATTTCGCACCGAACTCAAGGCCAGTGAAGACTTCATCCATATCCTGCGCGCCGCTGCCGAACAGGGTGTCGGGCTTGCCGGCCTGTGGAACGGCTCATGGTTTCTCGGCCGCGCCGGGTTGTTGCAGGGCTATCGTTGCGCTATCCACCCGGAGCATCGTCCGGCGCTGGCGGAGGTGTGCAAGGCCGCGCAGGTCACCAGCGAGCCCTATGTGATCGACCGCGACCGCCTCACCGCTTCCAGCCCCTCGGGTGCCTTCCACATGGCCCTGGACTGGATCAAGAGCCTGCACGGCAAGGCGTTGGTCGAAGGCATCGAAGACATCCTCGCCTTCGAGGAGTCGCGCTACCGACGCATCAAACCGACCGAAAACGTCTGCGTCAGCGCACCGCTGCGCGAAGTGCTCAAGCTGATGGACGCCAACCTGGAAGAGCCGCTTGAGCTCGACCAGCTCGCCGTCTACGCCGGCCGCTCGCGCCGCCAGTTGGAGCGCCTGTTCAAGGAGCAACTGGGCACCACGCCGCAGCGCTACTACATGGAGTTGCGCGTGACCGAAGCGCGGCGCCTGTTGCAGCACACCGAGCTGTCGCAGGTGGACGTGCTGGTGGCCTGCGGTTTTGTGTCACCGAGTCACTTCAGCAAGTGCTACAGCTCGTATTTCGGCTATCGCCCCTCTAAAGAAAAGCGGCTGGTCAAATAGGCGCGAACAGGTGGCTTTATCAAAATCGCGCCATTCGATACGCCTGCACCCCAGGCACTGCTTCACCGCTTGCCAACTGAGCGATTTTTTCCGCCGTCACCGCCGCCTGGGTCAATCCCAGGTGCTGATGACCGAACGCAAGCAGCACCTTGCCGTCGCACACCCGGTCGATGATCGGCAGCGAGTCGGGCAGGGAGGGCCGAAAGCCCATCCATGGCGTGGCGTCGGCTGCGTTCAGCGGCTGGCGGAACAGGCCGTTGCTCAAGCGGTGCAACTGCCACGCTCGCTGCATATTGGCCGGACGTTCCAGGCCGGCGAATTCCACGGTGCCGGCCAGGCGCAGGCCGTCGGCCATGGGGGTCATGATGAATTTGCGCTCCAGTGAGGTGACGGCGAAGGGCAGGCGCTGGTGTTCGTGGGGCAGCATCAGGTGATAGCCGCGCTCGGTGTCCAGCGGCACGCGCTTGCCGGTGAGGGTGGCGGTGAGACGGGCCGAGTGGGCGCCGCAGGCGATCAGGACCTGGCGCGCGGTGACCACGCTGTGCTCCGTCATCAATGACACACCGTCATTTTCCACGCGGCCATCCACGACGCGCTGTTGCAGAAAGGTCACACCCAAGGCCCTGGCCGCGTTCACCAACTCGCCGACCACTGCGTACGGGTCGAGAAAATGCCCGGTGCGCGGAAAAAACAAACCGCCCTGTATCGCCTCGCTCAACTGCGGCGCCGCCGTGCGCACCGCCTGCGCCGACCAGAACGCCACCGGCACGCCTTGCTGCTGCATCCGTTGCTGCAAGGCATCCAGCGCCGCACGGGATTCGGCGCGCTCAAACACCAGCAGCGAACCGTCTTCGCGCAGCAACTGCGGGTGCCCGATAGAGCCCAACAAGCGCTGCCACGCGGCGAGGCTGGCTTCATTCAACGCGAGGAGGCCGGCGACAGTGCGCTGATAGCGTATCGGCCGCAGGTTCAGCAGCAGGCGCATGAACCAGGGCAGGGCGCGGGGCAGGTAGGTCCAGTCCAGGCGCAGCGGGCTCATGGGGTCGAGCAACATGGCCGGCAGGCGCTTGAGGATCGACAAGTCGGCGATGGGAAAGACCTGCTCGGTGGCCAGGTGCCCGGCATTGCCATAGGAGGCGCCCATGCCCGGCGCCTGCGCGTCGATCACCAGCACCTGCCGTCCTTGTCGCGCCAGTTGCAAGGCGCAGGCAACGCCGATGATGCCGGCGCCGACCACGACGATGTCGGCTGAGTGGGGATTGGCCATCGCTTATGCCTCTCTTCGGCTGTTGACCAGCAGATGACTCGCCACAGCAAGCCCGCGCCTACAGAAAATCAAGCGACGTTCTGCTCGGCCGACCAGTTGGCGTACCACTGGCGGAACAGCGCGTACTGCTGCTCGGCATAGCGGCGTTGAGCGGCGCTGAGCACATCGGTTTCGTTGAAGTGCAGGGCATAGCCCTGGTCACCGTTGAGCACCATCAAGTGCTTGTAATACAGCACCAGGTCGCAGCCTTCGTCGAACGAGGACAGCACCGCCAGCGCGGCTTCCAGCTCGCGGGCCTGGCGCCGGGCCTTGGCATCGCCCGTGGCGGCTTGCTTGCTCAGCGCCACCAGTTGCAGCACTTCACGGGGCAGCGCGTTGCCGATGCCGGTGATGGCGCCGGTGGCGTTGCAATTGACAAAGCCGTGCACCACCTGGGTATCGACACCTACCATCAGGGTCACGTCGTCGTCCTGGGAGGTAATGTTTTCCGCCGCATAGCGCAGGTCGGCGGCGCCGCCGAATTCCTTGAAGCCGATCAGGTTCGGGTGTTCGCGGCGCAGTTCGAAGAACAGCTCGGCGCGGGTGGCGAAGCCGTAGTACGGGCTGTTGTAGATCACCGCCGGCAGGTTGGGCGCCGCCTTGAGGATCGCCGCGAAGTGGGCCTTTTGCGCGGTGGCCGAGGCGCCACGGGACAGCACACGCGGAATCACCATCAAGCCATGCGCGCCGACCCTGGCCGCATGCGCCGCGTGAGACACGGCCTCACGGCTGTTGGCCGCGCCGGTGCCGACGATGGTCGGTACGCCGGCGGCCACCAGGCGCGCCACGCCTTTCTGGCGCTCGGCTTCGGTAAGCAGCGGCCAATCGCCCATGGAACCGCAATACACCACGGCGCTCATGCCGATATCGATCAGTTCGCGACCCTTGGCCACCAGGGCATCGAAGTCCGGTTTGCGCGCGGGGGTGCACGGTGTCATCAGGGCGGGCATGCAACCGGTGAAGATGTTGTCGCTCATGGTGCTGACTCCTTGGTATTGAGTAGGGGGGAAGGGCTCAGATGCCCCAGGCAAACGGGTCCTGCTCGTCGATCAGCAAGATGCTGTCGGCGGTCATGTGGGCGCGGCCGGTGATGAACGGGCGTACGCGCTCGCCGTCCCATTCGTAGCGGGCCTGGAATTGGCTGCCGGTGATGCTGGCCTGGACCCAGGACTCACCGGGGCCGAGTTTGCCGTCGCCCGCCAGGCAGGCGAGCTTGGCGCTGGTGCCGGTGCCACAGGGGGAGCGGTCATAGGCCTTGCCGGGGCACATCACGAAGTTGCGGCTGTCGGCCTCGGTGTCGTCGGCGAACAGTTCGATGTGGTCGATCAGCGCGCCGTCTTCGCCGTAGATGCCCTGGGCTTCAAGGGCCTTGAGCATGGCCCAGGTGTAGTCGGTGAGGGCGTCGACGTTGCTCATCTGCAGCGCCTGGCCGTGGTCGGACACCAGGAAAAACCAATTGCCGCCCCAGGCGATATCACCCGCCACCGCGCCGTGGCCGGGCACCTGCACTGAGACGTGCCGGCGATAGCGATAGGCGGGCACGTTGCGCAGGGTCACCGCGCCGTCGGCGTGCAGCGTGGCCGCCACGGGGCCCACCGGGGTGTCGAGGGTGTGCACGCCCGGCTCGATCAGCCCCAGGTAGTGCAGCGAGGCAACCAGGCCGAGGGTGCCGTGGCCGCACATGCCCAGATAACCGGCGTTGTTGAAGAAGATCACGCCGCAGGTCGCGCCCGGGGTGACCGGCGCGCAATACAGCGCCCCCACCAGCACGTCGTTGCCGCGCGGTTCCAGCAGGCAGGCGCGGCGCCATTGATCATGGTGGCTGCGCAGGTCGTCGAGTTGAGCGGCAATGGTGTCGCCGGTCAGCGCAGGAAAGCCATTCATGATCAGGCGTGTGGGTTCGCCGCCGGTGTGGGAGTCGATAACGTGCAGGCGTTTCATGCAAGGCTCCATCAGTGAGTGGCTGGAGAAAGTTGGGCGCTGTAGTGATCGTCACTGACGGCTTCGCTTTCATCGTCGTCGCTTTCCAGGCGCACCAGGTAGGCAGTGGCGCTATCGTGAACCCCCTAAGCGGGCGCCGATTGATGGTTTGCGTCGGGATGGATGACGAATTCAGCACAGTTTTCAGCGCTCGACAGGGTCCCGGGCATGGGGCAATCTGCTCGGCGTCGGGGTCAGAAACGGGCGATGAAGATCATGGTTCAGCACGTGTTTGCGAGTCTCTTGCAGGGCAGTCGCCCCCACAGCATCGAGCAGTTGCTGACAGGCGCGGCGCAGCTGTTGCCGTTGCTGGACGTGATCCCCAACGCGGCGTTTTTCATCAAGGACATCGAGGCCCGCTACGTGCTCGCCAACCGCACCCTGGTGCAGCGCTGCGGCCTGCGGCAACTGCAGCCGCTGTTGGGCAAGACCAGCGCCGAGGTATTCCCGGCGCAACTGGGGCCGGGCTATACCGAGCAGGACCAGCGTGTGCTGCAGCAGGGTCTGGTGCTGGAGGACCAGCTTGAGCTGCACCTTTACGGCAGCCGCGAACCGGGCTGGTGCCTGACGCACAAATGGCCGCTGTATAACGCTGGCGGCGCGATCATCGGCCTGGCCGGCATTTCGCTCGACCTGCAGTCGGCCAGCCAGACCCACCCTGCCTACCAACGCCTGGCGGCGGTGGACGAACATATCCGCGCTCACTTCAACCGCCGTGTCACCCTCGGGGAGCTGACGCGCATTGCCGGTATCTCCGTGGCGCAGTTGGAGCGCTATTGCAAGCGGGTGTTCCACCTTACGCCCCGGCAAATGATCCAGAAGGTGCGGCTGGAGCATGCCCACCGATTGTTGCACTCCGAACTGCCGATTACCGACGTCGCCTTGCAGTGCGGCTATACCGACCACAGTGCGTTTACTCGACAGTTCAAGGCGTCGACCGGGTTTACGCCCAGGCAATATCGGCAGGCCACGCAATAGGCGTGGGAGGGGGTTTGCTCCCGATAGCGGCCTCAGGGCCGACCGGGATTTTGTGTCGATCCTGGCCCAAATGTGGGAGGGGGCTTGCTCCCGATGGCGGCCTCCGGACCGACCAGGATTTTGTGTCGATCCTGGCCCAAATGTGGGAGGGGGCTTGCCCCCGATGGCGGCCTCAGAGCCGACCAGGATGTTGGATCAGACCGAGTACATATCCGTTTCTGCGGTAACGGCTGATTAGGGTTCCGCCCTGACGGCGGCTCACTTTTGAAAAGCGCAAAAGTAAGCAAAACGCTCTTGCCCCACCACTCGGCACCTCGCCTAGGCTCGGTGTGCCCTCTCTCCGGC